>CAZTHW010000029.1:0-16711 GCA_964613595.1 uncultured Desulfobacteraceae bacterium
TAAAAAAATACAAAATATTGATCCGTGTAAAAATTTGAAACGCTCAATTTAGGTTGATGTTATGGGAGATCACAAAGCAGGTCGGGCTCACGCGGAAAAGGGCCGCCAAGATCTTTTTCAGAGGCCGTAGCTTCGAAAAACCCGAAATCCCTGTCCGCCGTGATCATGTCCTTGAGAAGCTCGGCGGTTTGCGGCCCGGTATTTAAGGCCAGTATGTTTGTTCCCATCGCTTTATCCGGGCAGTTTCCTGAAATGCCGGGGCTTGTCAAATGATTTCTGCCTGCGGACCGGGATTCGTGCCTGCCGGTATTTCCGGGGCGTACAGGACATCGCAGGTGGAAAAGAGTTCAAATTGACTTGTCATAAGGTATAAACAGGGTTAATATTTACAAACGAGGATTTTTGACAAAAACGCACAGAATGAAGAAAGGGGGCGAATATGGCAAACATCTATGCGAATCCGGCACCTTTGGGGCTGATGGGCTTCGGCATGACCACCGTGCTGCTGAACATTCACAATGCCGGTTTTTTTCCGCTCAGCGCCATGGTGCTTTCCATGGGTATTTTTTACGGGGGCATTGCCCAGATTATTGCCGGAATATGCGAATACAGCAAGGGAAACACCTTCGGGTTTGTGGCCTTTCTGTCGTTCGGCCATTTCTGGCTGACCCTGGTCGGGCTGCTTCTTCTGCCGGAACTCGGCTTGAGCGAGGCCACGCCCCCCGGGTTTATGGGATGGTATCTGTTTATGTGGGGGCTGTTTACGTTTTTGATGTATATTGCCACCCTGAAGAAAAACCGGGCGCTGCAGACCATTTTCCTGACGCTCTGGATCCTGTTTTTACTGCTGGCCATCCACGATTGGACCGGAATTGCCGTGATCGGTACGATCGCCGGCTATGAAGGCATCGTGTGCGGGGCCAGCGCCATTTACCTGGCCATGGCCGAGGTGATCAACGAGAGCATGGGCCGGGCGGTCCTTCCCATTGGCGAGCCTGCCGCAGGATAGCCCGTCATACGGCATGGTCCCGGCTACGGGCGTCTTTTACCGTCCCGGGACCATGTCTGTTTTCCGGAATCTCCCCGTCGGTGTGCAGGCAATTCATTCCTCCTTGAAAGACGCTTTTAAAAAGGATAAAAGAAAAGCTTCTGTGCATTGATTCAGGCTTTTTCCAAGGAGGAGTGCATTATGACCCCGGAACAGCAGTTTACGCCGCCGCCCGGCCTGAAGGGGCCGCACGTCCAGTCAATACTGGCAAGTGCCCGGTTCCGGGCAAGGGGCAGCCATGCAATGCACGAGGCAACCCGGGTGCAGATCCTGGAATCCGGGGAGGGCGTCCGGCTCCAGGGGTTTTATTCGCCGCAGCCCCAACAGCGGCAAAAGGGCCTGGTGCTTTTGCTCCACGGATGGGAGGGAAGCGCGGAATCCACGTATGTCAAGACCACGGGCAGGTATCTTTTCGATCAGGGATATTCGATTTTTCGCCTGAATTTGAGGGATCACGGCGATTCCCATCATTTGAACCGCGGCCTGTTTTTCGGAACCCTTTTTGACGAGGTTTTCGAGGCCGCAGCCCAGGCTGCCGGCCTGGCGGAAAACGGCCGGTTTTTCGTGGCCGGCTTTTCCCTGGGCGGCAATTATGCCCTGCGCATTGCACGGGAACTTGCCCGCCGGTCGATTCCGCAGTTGTGCCACGTGGCTGCGGTCAGCCCGGTGCTTGATCCCATGGGCGCCACGAATCGCGCGGACCGTACATTATTGTACCGGTATTATTTCCTGAAAAAATGGAAGCGTTCCCTGGTGCGCAACCAGGAACTGTATCCGGAGTTATATGATTTTTCCGATCTCATTTCCCATCAAACCATACTCGGTCTGACCGCGGCGCTGCTGCCGCGCTGCAGCCCGTTTTCCGATCCGGAGACGTACTTCGGCAGCTACACCCTCACAAACGATGCGCTTGTCGATATTGCCGCGCCCACCACCATTGTCACCGCAGAAGATGACCCCCTGATCCCGGCGGCCGATTTTTACAACCTGCAGCGCAATGATCTCACCGGGTTGATCGTCCATGCCCACGGCGGGCACAACGGTTTTATTGCGGACTACCGGCTCAATGCCTGGTATGAAAAGGCCCTGGACCGGATTTTCCGACAATACTGCGGCTAATCCGCAAGGCCGATCCCCGGCAGGGCACGAATCTCAAATCTGTCCCCCCGAGACGCTCAACCGGCAAAACCTCTGCATCCGGTCATTGCGGCGTGTTTGCGCGAGCCCGGGTACTGCCGGCAGATCTCCGGCTTGACATCGTGGATTCGACAGATCCATGCACCGGCCGGCTCCCGGGAATCGGCCGGCGCAAGCCAGGGGCAGACCCTGGCAAATTGCCGGGTGCCCGGCTCCACCCATATGGCATAGGAAACGATTCTGCCGCTGCGGGTGATGGTGGCCACCCGTTCCAGGATGTCGGTTCTCCCCAGCTCCTGCCAAAATTGATAATCGGCCGCGGACAGTTCATGCCGGTAATCCAGTTCCCGGCAGCACCGGCCGCACTGCCTGCATTTGAAATGCGCCATGCCGGTATCCACCCACAGCCCGGTGCCCCTGCCGGCGCCGTTGCTTTCCGGTTCCACCTGCGCGGCAAAGGTGCGCCGGCAGATTTCGGCCATCACTTCTATGGTAGGGGGGCGGGTTGCCAGGGTATCAAGCAGGATGCGGGCCAGCTTCTTCGGGCTGATTTTGCGCATCCTGCTGAAATGCCGCCGTCCGGGGGCGGATATCCACAGGCCGTTATAGCGGGCGTCTTCCACCACAGCGGTGTCCGGGCCCAGGATCAGGGGGCAGAGCTCCAGGAATAAGCGGTTCTGGGCGGGATATTGACGAAAATCGTTGCGAATTGCGGAAATCGCCTCTTCAATGGACAAAAAGATGCGTTCTTCTTCGTCCACGGGCAGACCTCCTTTATCAAGGGGCGGCCAGGACCGCTTGTGCCGGATCCTGGGTCGACTCATACGGGACTACCTGAATTTATAACCGAATTTTTATTCAAATACCAGGGTTTTTCTTCGTGTCCCTGGCGGGCTTTGTGGCTTTGTTTATGACCGCAAGTGAAAATCATGTGTCAAAACCGGAAAAAGGGATTATTATTACCAAGAGAAATTACCGATTAAGCCGGAATGCGGGCAGGCGGATTTGGGGCCGCGGTTTGCGGGGCTGTCAGAAGTGTTGTCCGCGTTTGTCATTGATTAAGGGAGGCAGCTATGGCGGAAAAAGACTACCAGGACGGGGTTGAAATCAACGCCCCGGTCACAGTCGCGTTCAGGGAAATCCTGACCCCCGGGGCCGTGGATTTTGTTGCCGGACTGGCCCGGCAATTCGAAGACCGGCGCCAGGAGGCCCTGCAAAAACGAAAACAGTTCCAGGCCGATATTGACAGCCGGAAGTTTCCGGATTTTTTTCCGGAAACAAGGGAAATCCGGGACAGTGATTGGACGGCAGCGCCCATACCGGATGATCTGCAGGACCGGCGCGTGGAGATCACCGGCCCGGTGGACCGCAAAATGGTGATCAATGCGCTCAATTCCGGTGCCAGCACCTTTATGGCCGATTTTGAGGACGCCCACACCCCGAGCTGGGAAAACAACATTCACGGCCAGATCAACCTTCGCGACGCGGCCTCCGGGGCCATGGAATACACCAGCCCGGAGGGCAAGCAATACCGGCTCGGCACCAGCCCCGCCACCCTGATCGTGCGGCCCAGGGGATGGCACCTGCATGAAAAGCACATGAGAGTTGACGGCCGGCCCGTTTCCGGCGGGATATTCGATTTCGGGCTGTTTTTTTACCACAATGCGCAAAAACTGCTCGACAGGGGTTCGGGCCCGTATTTTTACCTGCCCAAGTTTGAAAGCTACCTGGAAGCCCGGCTGTGGAATGATGTTTTCGTGGCGGCCCAGGACCAGCTCGGCATTGCGCAGGGCAGCATCAAGGCCACGGTGCTCATCGAGACCATCCTGGCTTCCTTTCAGATGCACGAGATCATTTATGAACTCAAAGACCACATGGCCGGGCTCAACTGCGGTCGCTGGGATTATATTTTCAGCTTTATCAAGCGCTTTCGCAATATTCCGGAATACCTTTTCCCGGATCGCGTCCAGATTACCATGACCCGGCACTGCATGCATTCTTATTCCCTGCTTGCCATTGCCACCTGCCACCGGCGCGGGGTGCACGCCATAGGCGGCATGGCCGCCCAGATCCCCCGAAAGGATGATGAAGCAGCCAACGCGGCGGCCATACAGAAAGTGCGCGAGGACAAGACCCGTGAGGCCACCGACGGCCATGACGGCACCTGGGTGGCCCATCCGGGGCTGGTTGCCGTGGCCCGGGAAGAATTTGACAAGCATATGCCGAATGCCAACCAGATCGACCGGCTTCGCGAGGATATCCGGGTTTCTGCCCAGGACCTGCTCAAGCTGCCTGACGGAACCATCACGGAAACCGGGCTGCGCAACAATGTGAGCGTGGGCGTGCAGTACCTGGCTTCCTGGCTTTCGGGTACCGGATGCGTGCCCATCAACCATTTAATGGAGGATGCGGCCACAGCCGAGATTTCCAGGACGCAGATATGGCAGTGGGTGCATCATCCGGATGCCGAACTCGAAGACGGCCGGCCGGTGGATCCGGATCTTTTCCGGCAGGTCCGGGACGAGGAGCTTGAAAACATCAAAAAGGCCGTGGGCCGGGAGCGTTATGAATCCGGCAACTTTGAAAAGGCGGCCGGAATTTTAACTGAAATCATCGAAAACCCGGAACTCGAGGAGTTTCTGACCCTGCGGGCCTACGAGCACATTTAAACCGAAAAAAATAGGAAGGCAGCCATGATTAAAACCGTCGATGAACAGGCTGTTGAACTGGAAGAAAAAATTTCGTGCCATATGATCGATAACCAGGAGATCGATGCGCTGGCACGCGCCTGGGAAACCGATCCCCGGTGGCAGGGAATTGAAAGACCGTATACAGCCTCGGATGTGTTGAATTTAAGGGGCACCCTGCCGGTGGAATACACGTATGCATCCGCCGGGGCCAAGCGCTTGTGGCGGCTGCTCAATTCAGAGGATTATGTTCCGGCCCTGGGCGCCCTGACCGGCAACCAGGCCGTGCAGCAGGTGGAGGCCGGCCTGAAGGCCATTTATGTGAGCGGATGGCAGGTGGCCGCGGATAACAACGTGGCCGGGGAGATGTATCCGGACCAGAGCCTGTATCCGGCCAACAGCGTGCCCAACGTGGTGCGGCGGATCAATAACGCGCTCAAGCGCGCCGACCAGATCCAGGTGCTGGATTGCCGGCAGGGCGGGCCGTACTGGTTTGCGCCAATCATCGCTGATGCGGAAGCCGGATTCGGGGGACCGCTGAATGCCTTCGAGCTGATGAAGTTCATGATCGATGCCGGGGCCGCGGGTGTCCATTTCGAGGACCAACTGGCCTCGGCCAAGAAATGCGGGCACTTGGGCGGCAAAGTGCTGGTGCCCACCCGGGAGTTTATCACCAAGCTGATCTCCGCCCGGCTGTCCGCGGATATCTGCGGTGTGCCCACGATCCTGATTGCCCGCACGGACGCGGACGCCGCCAGGCTGCTGACCAGCGACATCGACGAGCGCGACCACCCGTTTATCATCGGCAATGAACGCTCGGACGAGGGCTATCACTGGATTCAGCCCGGCGTGGAGTCCGCCATTGCCCGGGGCCTGGCTTATGCCCCGTATGCGGACATGGTCTGGTGCGAGACCTCGGTGCCGGATCTGGAGCAGGCCAGGCGGTTTGCCGAGGGCATCCGGAATCATTATCCGGATAAACTGCTGTGCTATAACTGCTCGCCTTCGTTTAACTGGCAGGCCAATCTCGATGATGCGGCCCTGGCCAGATTTCAGCGGGAACTGGGGGCCATGGGATACAAGTTCCAGTTCGTCACCCTGGCCGGGTTTCACACCCTGAACCTGGGGATGTTCGAGCTGGCCCGAAGCTACCGGGACGAGGGCATGGCGGCTTACTCGCGCTTTCAGCAGGAGGAATTCAAGTACGGAAAACAAGACGGTTACATGGCCACGACCCACCAGAAATTCGTGGGTACCGGTTATTTTGACCGGGTCATGAACACCGTCACCAGCGGCAAGGGCGCCACGGGTGCCATGGCCGATTCTACAGAGACGGCCCAGTTTAAGAAGGATTCATAACCCTGCAGTCCGGAAATGGTTTTTTCCTGTTTGTTTGACTTTGGGAAAACCCCTGTTAGTTTTTCGTGAAAGAAGGTATCATATCAAACCCTTTGACCGGATCACTGGTTAACCCGTTTGCCCAGGAGCACGTCGCCGAATGGACCGCCGAACTTTCCTGAAACTTGCGGGCATGGGAAGCCTGACGTTTGCTTCCGCGTGCACCCTGGAAAGCGAGAAAAAACTGTATTCCCTGGTCAAAAACCAGGATGACATGGTCTCGGGGAAGGCCAATTGGTATGCCGGCACCTGCCGCCGGTGTCCGGCCGGCTGCGGGGTTTTGGCCAAAAACCGGGAGGGGCGGGTCATCAAGCTCGAGGGCAACCCGCTGCACCCGGTAAACCGGGGAAAGCTCTGCATCCGCGGCCAGTCCGGCCTGCAGGCGGTCTATCACCCGGAGCGGCCCAAAAAGCCGCGGATCAAGCAAGACGGCCGGTGGCAGGCCCTTTCATTTGAGGAAGCAATCGTCCGGCTTGCCGAAAAGACCCGGAGCGCGGCCGCCCGCGGGAAAAACCGCGTCCGGATGCTCACCTGCCTGGAAGGCGACGTGTGCATGGGGCTTTTTGAAAAATCCATGGCCGCATTAAACGGCACGGCCCCGCTTGTTTTTGAACCCTTCTCCCATGAACACCTCAGGACGGCCAACCAGGCAGTGTTCGGCGTATCCGGCCTGCCTTCCTACCGGCTGGAAAACGCGGACTGCCTGGTCAGTTTTGGCGCGGACTTTCTAGAAACCTGGCTTTCGCCCGTGGAATATGCCCGCAGGTTCAAGGCCATGCACGCGTATGCAGACGGCAAAAAGGGGCGGTTTTTTTATGTCAGCCCGTGGCGGGGCCTGACCGGGGCAAATGCGGATGCCTGGCTTTCGTGCCGGCCGGCAGCCGAGGCGGTAATATGCCTGGGCCTGATCCGGCAGGTGCTGGCCCGAAAAGGATCATCCGGTATTTCCACACAGGTGGCCCGGCAAATCCGGGCTGTTTGCCAACCATATACCCGGGAAAAGGTGATTGAGTTCTCCGGCGTTGATCCGTCCGGCTATGATCAGATGGCAGAGGCGCTTTTGCGGGCCAAGGATCCCCTGATCCTGGGTGCCGGCACACTCGGCCGGGGGCGCGGGGATCTTCAGGCCAACATCGCGGCCAACCTGCTGAATTTCGTACTGGACCCGCAATTGGGGAAAATCGATTTCACGCGCCGGCATCGCGCGGAAAAAGCCGCCGGCTACGGCGAAATTGCCGCGTTCTTTGATCAGCTTGCCGGCAACCCGCCGGACGTGCTGCTGCTGAACAATGTCAATCCCGTGTACGCGCTTCCGCCGGAAATGGATACCAGCGGGATACTGGGCAGCAAACAGATGTTTACGGTCTGTTTTTCCAATTTCATGGATGAGACCGCGCAACGTGCGGACATGGTCTTTCCGGTCAGCATGGCCCTGGAATCGTGGGACGAATACGGCGCGTATCCGGACCTGCTGTCATTTTGCCAGCCGGCCATGAAGCCGCTTTACGGCGCCCCCCAGATCGGGGACGTGTTGTTGCGCATCGCGCCTGACGGGACTTTCGAAAACAAGGATGCCAAGCAGGAGTTGATTTCCAGGGTGCAGGAGCGCTGGGGGATTTCCGATACCGGCGCCTGGCTGCAGGCGGTGCGCGCCGGCGGGCGGTTTGAGCATGCGGAGGCATCTGCCGGTGCTTCCGGGCCTGCCGTGACGACCGCATTTCAAAGCTGGTTCGAGGATCCGTCCGAATTGATACGCTCTGAGTCCCTTTTGTTTGCGGCGCTGCCGTCGGTCCGGTTTTTCGACGGCAGGGATGCCCATATTCCCTGGCTTTGTGAAATCCCGGACCCGGTAAGCAAGGTGGCCTGGCAGAGCCCGGTGCTGATGCACCCGGAAACCGCCCGGAAATACGGCGTTCGCACCGGAGACGGGATAAACCTCATAAACCGCAGCGGCGCGGTTTCCGCCCCGGTATATGAAACCCGATACATCCAGCCGGGCCTGGCGGGGATCCAGGCCGGGCAGGGGCATGCAGTACCCGGCAAATACAGCGGGGGCCGGGGGGCAAACCCGTTTTCGCTGTTTTCCCTGAAGCGGCCCGCCGATGCGAAGACGGCCTTTTATGCGGCAGACCCGCTGCGTCTTGAAAAATCGGGACAGCGGCAGAAACTGGCATCAACCGCGGGCAGCATGGATCCGCACGGCCGCAAAATCGCCCTGACAATGACGCTTTCGGATCTGGCCGCACCGCCCGGCCCGGAAAAACACGGCCTGGCCATGCACGATTTTCCCCTGACCCTGCCGATGCCCGAAGGATACGATGCGCACCGGGACTTTTACCCCCCGCATGACCATGCGGATTACCGCTGGGCCATGGTCGTGGACCTGGACCGGTGCATCGGCTGCAGCGCGTGTGCCGCGGCCTGCTATGCGGAAAACAACCTTGCGGTGGTCGGGGAGCAGGAAATCATCAACGGCCGGGAAATGTCCTGGATGCATATCGAGCACTACCAGCAGATGGACCGGCCGGATCAGCCGATATTTCTGCCCATGCTCTGCCAGCACTGTGATAACGCGCCGTGCGAGTCGGTATGCCCGGTTTTTGCCCCCCATCACAACAAGGAGGGGCTGAACAACCAGATTTACAACCGCTGCATCGGCACCCGGTTCTGCGCCCAGAACTGTCCGTACAAGGTGCGGCGGTTTAACTGGCATGACTGGAACTGGCCCGAGCCGCTCAACCTGCAGCTCAACCCGGACGTGACCGTGCGCAGCAAGGGCGTCATGGAGAAATGCTCCTTTTGCGTGCAGCGCATCAAGACGGCCCACGGACACGCAAAGGACGAAAATCGGAAGATCAAAGACGGCGAGGTCATCCCGGCCTGTGTGCAGACGTGCCCCACAGGGGCCCTGGTCTTCGGCAGCCTGATGGATGCCGACAGCCGGGTATCGAAACTCGTCAAAGACCGCCGGGCCTACCAGGTGATGGGTTACCTGAATACCAAGCCCGCGGTGATCTACCTGAAAAAGGTCGTGCATGAAATCAGGTAAAGATGGAAAAGCTTTCTTTTGCCGAAATTGACAACACGGTAAACGCCACCCTGGAACCGCCGGGGCGCATGTACTGGACGGTCGTGGCACTGCTGTTTTGCGGGGTGCTGGTGGGCGCGGCCTGCTGGGGGTGGCAGATCCTGGTGGGCATCGGCGCAGGCGGGCAGAACAGCCCGGTCAACTGGGGCACCTACCTGATCAACTTCGTGTTCTGGGTGGGCATCGCCCATTCCGGAACCCTGATTTCAGCCATTTTGTACCTGCTGCGCGCCGGGTGGCGAAATCCCATCGCCCGGGCCGCGGAAACCATGACGGTGTTTGCCGTCTGCACGGCCGGGCTTTTCCCGTTTATCCACCTGGGCCGGGTGTGGATGGTCTACTACATGCTGCCCGTGCCCAACCAGCGTACATTGTGGCCCAATTTCCAGTCGCCGCTGATGTTTGACGTGGTGGCTATCAGCACGTACCTCATCGTGAGCGTGCTTTTCTGGTATACGGGTATGCTGCCGGATTTTGCCGTAATCCGGGACCGGGCCGCGGGTGTGCGCAAAAAGATCTTTACCGTGCTTTCCCTGGGCTGGACCGGCAGATACGAGCAGTGGCGGCATTATTCCCGCGGATATCTGCTGTTTGCCGCCCTGGCTACCCCGCTGGTGATCTCCGTGCACAGCGTGGTCTCCTGGGACTTTGCCCTGGGCGTGGCACCGGGCTGGCACACCACCATTTTTGCGCCGTATTTCGTGGCCGGGGCTATTCACTCGGGCCTGGCCATGGTGCTGACCCTGATGATTCCCATGCGCAGAATTTTTAATGCCCAGCGTATCATCACCATGCACGTGCTGGAAAGCGTGGCCAAGACCATCGTGTTTACGGGCCTGATTGTGGGGTTTGCCTACGCCACCGAGTATTTTATTGCCTGGTACAGCCGCAACAGCGTGGAAATGGAGGTCTTTGCTTTCCGGTCCACGGGCGATTTCGCCCTGCAATACTGGATCATGGTGATCTGCAACAGCCTGGTGCCCCTGCTGTTTTTCATCAAGCGCATCCGTACCAGCATCCTATGGCTGTTTGCCATTTCCATCGCCGTCAACATCGGCATGTGGTTTGAACGCTTCGTGATTATCATCAGCAGCGTAGCCCGGGATTTTCTGCCCCATGCCTGGGGCGATTACGCGCCCACGGGTATTGAATACGGCATCATGCTCGGCAGTTTCTGCCTGTTCTTTTTCCTGTTTTTCCTGTTTGTCAAGCATCTGCCGTCGATTTCCATGACCGAGATTAAGGAATTGCAACACCAGGCAGGCACACATGACTAACCACGATACCCATATCACCGCGCTTTTTGCCGATGACGCGCAGGCGGCAGCGGCGGTCGGCGCGCTGCGGCAGACCCAATGGCCTGTTGCGGACGTGCACGGGCCGATCCCGAGCCAGGCCATTTCCGGGGCCCTGGGGATAAAAAAAAGCGGCGTGGGGTGGTTTACCCTTGCCGGCGGGGTTTTCGGGTTTTTCCTGGGGTATTTTCTGGCCGTGTTCACCTCGGCACGCTGGGGGCTGATCGTCAGCGGCAAGCCGGTGCTGTCCTATATCCCGTTTTTTATCGTGGGTTTTGAATTCACGATCCTGTTTTCCGTGCTGGCAAACGTGCTTGGCCTGATTCTGTTGATGCGCCTGCCGGCACACCGGGATCTGCCCCGCTATCGCCCGGAATGCTCAGCAGACCGCTTCGGCGTGGTGGTGAGCTGCAGGCAGGGCGAAGCACCGGAGGTGCGCCGGTTTTTAACCGAACTGGGCGGAGAAATGCCCGAACCAGCAGATACGCAGAGAGATTTATGAGCAACGGAGCCCGATCAGTGCAGAACGCAAAAAGCAGAATCATCCCGGCGGCCCTGGGGCTGGTGCTCATCGGGACGGTGGCCTTCGGGTGGAGCCTTGCCGCCGGACATCCGGCCGCTGCCTGGCGGGCCTACCTGGTGAATTTTCTGCTTTTTTCGGCAATCGCCCAGGGTGCGCTCGTGTTCTCGGCCATGATGCATACCGTGCATGCCAAATGGAGCCGCCGGCTGGAAAACCTGGCAGAATCCTTTGCCGCGTTTTTCCCGGTTTCCTTTGTCCTGTTTCTGGGACTGTTTTTCGGCCGGGCCTACGTGTTTCCCTGGATGCATGCGGATCTGCACGGCAAGGAAGTCTGGTTAAACGTGCAGTTTCTGTTTTCCAGGGACGGCATTGCACTGCTGGTGCTCTACGGACTGGGGTTTGCCTATTTGTATTACACGCTCTGGTTCAAGGTGGATGCCTACAATCCCGTTACCGGTCTGCAGCTTCGGCTGACGCGCCTTTGGGCGCGGCGCCGGCCGGATCCGGAAAAATACAAACACCGCAGGTACGTCTTCGGGGTGCTCTACCTGATGGCCTTTGCCGTGGTGCTTTCCCTGATCGGATTCGACCTGGTCATGGCGGCCGAGCCGCACTGGTATTCCACCCTGTTTGGCGCCTATACCTTTATCAAGGCGATTTACGTGGGATTCGGCGCACTGCTCATACTGGCGGCCTGCACGCATGCAAGCCGCGGCACCGGTTTTTTGCTCAGCCAGTCTGAATTCATTGACATGGGAAAGCTGTTTTTTGCATTCTGCCTGGCATGGGCGGATTTGTTCTACTGCCAGCTCGTGGTGATCTGGTACGGCAACATATCCGAGGAAACCGCATACGTGATCACGCGCACCATGCTGGCCCCGTGGAATCGCGTGGCCTGGGCGGTCTTTATCGTCTGTTTTGTGGCCCCGTTTCTGATCCTGCTCAACCGCCGGATCAAGGCCGTGCCCTGGTTTATGACATGCCTTTGCGGCCTCGTGCTCATCGGCATGTGGCTGGAGCACTACCTGCTGCTGGGCCCGGCGCTTGCAGGCCACAACAGCGCATCCACCGCATTTTCCGCAGGGGATGTGCTGATTTTTCTGGGTTTTGCCGGCCTGCTGATCGCAGCGGTGACCGGCTATCTGCGGCAGTTTCCCGGTATGCTGGATGCTGCACCGGGAAAGGCGGAAGCAGAAGGGACGGATTAATTCATGGAAATTTTGATTGCCACCATTGCCGGAATTGCGCTGCTGGTCATTGTTGTGCTGATCGGCACCCGCGGCCGGCCCGGCAGGTTTTTCAGTGCTGCCTGGCAATTCCTGGCAGTCATTGCCGGCAACCGGTGGCAGGTGTTTTTCTTCGTGCTTGCCGCGGGTATTGCAGGGGTGTTTGCCTGGCTGCTGTATATTTATCCCGAATCCGGCCTCGGGGCGGCCCAGCCGATCCCGTTTTCCCACCGGGTGCATGCCGGGGTCAAGCAGATTGACTGCCGCTTCTGCCACCCGTATGCGGAGCGCTCCACGTATCCGGGCGTGCCGCCGGGGCAGAAGTGCCTGTTCTGCCATGATCACATTATTGCCGGGCACTCGGAGATCCGCAAGGAGCACAATTATTTCAACTCCAATACGCCGGTGCCATGGCGCAAGGTGAATTATCTGCCCGAGTACGTGTTTTTCAATCATCAGCGCCACATCAAAAAGGATGTGGACTGCCAAGAGTGCCACGGAGATGTGGAAAGCATGGACCGGCTGAAGGGAAGAGACTTTAAAATGGGATTCTGCCTGGAGTGCCACAGGCGCAAGAATGCCAATGTTGGCTGCTGGCTGGCCTGTCATAATTGATTTTGACCACGAAGCACACGAAGAATGACACGAAGCGCACGGAGAACAAAAGTATATATAAAAAATCTTCGTGGGCTTCGTGCGCTTCGTGGTTTTCAACCATAGTCAAGATAACAGTAATGGATGGATAAAAGGGAAACAGCTTGACCGAAACGGAAATTATAAAACGATCCGACTATGCCACGGCCAAGGGATTCTGCCTGACTTCGGCCTTCTGGATGATGGCGGCCACGTTTATGGGGTTGCTGGGAGCCACCGAGCTGATCGCCCCGGCCGTGACCGAAAATATCGGCGGGCTGGTTTTCGGCCGGGTGCGGCCCACCCATGTCAACCTGGTGCTCTTCGGGTTTGCCACCCCCGGGCTGCTGGGGGCTACGTTTTATTTTTTCCCCCGCGTGCTGCAGACCCGGCTGTACAGTGAAAAGCTGGGCGTTTTCACGGTGATCGCCTGGAATATCATGCTCGTGTGCACGGTGGCCACGCTGCTTTCCGGGCACACCCAGGCCCGGGAATACGCGGAGATGATCTGGCCGGTGGATATCCTTGTGGTGCTGGCCTTTGCCCTGATCGTGTTCAACTTTTTCATGACCGTGAAGCGGCGCACCGAGCCACTGATTTATGTTTCGATCTGGTATGCCTGCGCGGCCGCGGTGCTGACCATGCTGACCTATTGCCTGGGCAACGTGATCTGGCGGCCCGACGGCGGCGCGCTCACAGGCATCCCGGATGCCATTCTGCTGTGGTTTTACGGGCATAACATTTTCGGGCTGCTTTTGACCCCGCTGTCAATCGGGGTGGCCTATTACGTGGTGCCTAAGGCCATCCGGGCGCCGCTTTACAGCCACACCCTGTCTCTTTTGGGATTCTGGGCGCTGATCGTGGTGTACACGCATATCGGCACCCATCACCTGCTGCAGGTGCCCGTGCCCACATGGCTCAAGGTGGTGGCCATTGTGGACAGCATTGCCATGGTCATTCCGGTGGCGGCGTTTCTGATTAACATCTGGTACACGGCCAGGGGCAAGCTGGGGGCGATTCACGCGGATATCGGGGCCAAGTTCGTTTTCACGGGCACGATCATGTATTTCTTTGTCAGCATCCAGGGCTCTATGATGGCCCTGCCCCAGGTCCAGCGGGTCACGCACTTTAACAACTGGGTAGTGGGTCATGCCCACATCGGCGTGCTGGGATTTTCGGGCATGATCGCCCTGGGCGGACTCTACTACGTGCTGCCCCGGATGACCGGCAAACCCCTGTTTTCAAGATTTCTGGCAGATTTCCAGTACTGGCTGATACTGATCGGCGTGGTGGGCTTTACGGTGATATTGACCATTGCCGGGCTGATCCAGGGCAATGCGTGGCTAAACGGCGAGACCGTCTACCGGGTGCTGCCGGAGATTCACCTGTATTACGTGATCCGGGCCGGGCTGGGCGTGCTGATCTTTGTTTCCGCCGTGCTCGGGTTTTATAATATCGCGCGGACCATGTTCATGCCTGAAAGAGGTGCCGGATGAAAATGACCCCTGCGGTAATATTTGCCGGAAGCGTTTTGATCCTGGCCGCGGTGGTGGCCATCGTAGTGGTGCTGCCGTTTTATCATACCAGTCAAACCGAGCCCTCTGCGATTTTCCGGCCCAGGACCGCCGCCGAATCCAGGGGCCGGCAGATCTATAGCGAAAACGGGTGCGTGTACTGCCACAGCCAGTCCGTCCGCACCATTGACTGGGGCCTCGGCGCCGAGCGGATCGCCCAGGCCGGCGATTACGTGGATGACCGGCCCATCCTGCTGGGTTCCCAGCGCACCGGGCCGGACTTGTCCCAGCAGGGCGGCCAGCACCCGGATGACTGGCACAAGGCGCATTTTGTCAACCCCCGGTATACGAGCCCTCTGTCGATCATGCCGGCCTTTGAATTCCTGGGAGAAAAAAAGCTCGATGATCTGACCGCCTACGTGCAGAGCCTGGGGATGAAGGATGCGGACCGCCGCGTGTCCCGGCAGGAAAAATGGAAGCAAAAGGCGGTTGAAGCCTATGAAAAAGGGCCGGATCAAAACGTGCAATGGCTGCACTCCATGGTGCCAGGGCAGTGGCAGAACCTGCCCAACCCCTACGGGACCTCGGATGCGGGCCTTGCCCGCGGGCACAAGATTTACCAGGATTTCTGCATGGGATGCCACGGTCCGATCGGCGACGGCATGGGCCCGGCCCAGCCGTATCTCTATCCCCCGCCGTTGAACTTCACGGTATTGCAGGACCGGGGCATAACCGGCGGGATCCTGTATTACCAGATCATGAACGGCATCACCGGCACAGCCATGCCGTATTTCAAAAAGCACCTGGAATCCGAGAAAATCTGGGAGGTGGGCAATTACGTGGCGGTCTACTTTATCAACCAGAGTGATGCCGGAGACAATGCCGGCGGCATTGATGCGGCATACGAGCCATAGGAGCAGAAAAATGTATTTTCCGTATTTTGCCGCATACATGACCGTGGGCATCGCACTGGCGATTGCGGCATTTGTGTGGGCACTGAAAAACGGGCAGTTTGCAGACCAGCAGCGGGCCCGGTTTCTGCCCCTGGAAGACCAGGCCGATGCCGGGGAGGTCAAGCGCTCCCCCATGGGCCGGATGGAAATCCTGGCCGTGGGTTTTCTGGCCTGCGCCGGGCTTGCCGCCAGCGCGGCGGTGCTGGTCTTTGCACTGGTGTCCTTTTAAAACGGAGGTCAACGCATGCGTTTTTTTGATTTGCTCAACAACCTCCACATATTCATGTACCTGTTTCCGGCCCTGGGATTTATCCTGGTTTTCGGCCTGGCCCTGGCATATTCGCATTTCCGGTCCCAAGGCGATCAACAGCGGTTCAGCGAAATCGCCCACCGTTATCCCGAAGGGCTGGAAAGTCGGGATGCGCCGTTTCCACTGGCCATGACCATGATTATCATCGCCACCGTGGTGTGGGCCTTTTTCTACATCCTGTTTGTGGGGATATCCGGGCTGGTGATCTAGTGGTTTGAAACCGGGCAAACGGTGCCGGTTGTTTGTGGATTCAAAAAGCCCGGGTGTTTCCGGGCTTGTAAGGGGATACAAATGAAAGACAACAACGGACACGGATCATTGTTTCGTACGTGGGTGATTATCATCCTGCTGTTGGTGCTGATCGTGGCCAAGGGCCTTTTTGCATTTGCGCTGGTGGGCAACCGGGGACAGCCGGACTGGAATTACGGCACGGTTAAAGACGTGCCGGCATCCTCGCCCTTTGCCGAGTATGAATTGGCCCCGCATCCGCAGCACGTAAGAGGAGCCAGGGGGGAATGATCAGGCGGATTCTTGCACTGGGGGTATTTGGCGCGGTTGTGCTGGTGGGCGTTTATGCGGCGGTGACGCTTTATGACCGCTACATGCCCGCCGGCCGTATGTGGGAAACCCCGGCTGTAAAACCGCACGACCAGCCCTTGGACCCAATGGCAGAAGGGGTGGTGCCGTTTTCCGGCGGGGAGGCCCAACTGCGGGCAACGCCCGCCCGGGACCTCCAGCCGCCATATGACCGGGCTGACGCGGAAATCCGCAAAAAGGGCAAAACCGCTTACAACCGTTTTTGCGTGCAATGCCACGGCAGGCATTATGACGGCATGGGCACGGTGGGCCAGAGTTTTTCCCCCCTGCCCACGGATCTGACCAGCCCCCGGGTGCAGAAC
>CAZTHW010000030.1:0-16558 GCA_964613595.1 uncultured Desulfobacteraceae bacterium
CTACCAACTGAGTTAACGGCCCAGTCCAGCAGGCTTCATAAAGTCCTCCTTGTATATACTTCCGGGTAAATTGTCAACATTAAAAGTAAATCGCACTGCAAATTTTTCAATGAATTTTTCACCCAAAGGGGTCAGGGCAAACTTGACCCCTTTGGGTTTAGAAGAACTCCAGCTTCACGGTGAGGATCCGCTCGATCTTGGACACCACCTGGCGCTTGGCAAAAATAATAATCCGGTCGCCGGGCTCGATCACGCTGTCTCCGGAAGGAATCAGCACATGGCCTTCCCGGATAATGCCGATAACTAGCGAGCCTTTGGGAAGCGAAGAGCTATGCAGGGGCTTTCCGACAATATCCGAGGTTTCCAGGGCTTCGGCTTCCAGCACCTCGGCCTGTTCATCTGTCAGCGTGCGCACGGAGAGCACCTTGCCCCGCCGGATGTGCTGGAGAATCGTGTTGATGGCCGAAAGGCGAGGACTGACAACCTGCTCAATGCCGATGGCCGGCATCAGGGGAAAATAACTGAACTTGTTGAGCCGGGTAATGCTTTTGCCGGCCCCCATCCGCTTGGCCAGCAGGGATACCAGGATATTGGTTTCCTCGTCGTTGGTCAGGGTGATCACCGCATCCATTTCATGGATGTTTTCCTCTACCAGCAGGCGCTGGTCAGACCCGTCTCCCTGGATCACCACGGCCTTTTTCATCTCTGCGGCCAATTCACTGCACCGTTGGGCGGAACGCTCGATGATCTTGGTGTGAATCCCTTCTTTTTCAAGGATGGCCGCCAGCCGCGTGCCGATCCGCCCGCCGCCGACGATCATGGCCCTGCGCACCGGCTTAACCTGCTTGTCAAATGCTTTTAAAATCGAGGATAGACCTTGCTCCTCGCTGATAAAATAAATCAGGTCGCCCGGATACAGCCGGGCATTGCCGCCCGGGATGATCAGCTCCTCTTTTCTGACCACCGCGGCCACAAGAATCCGCTGTCCGATTTTTTCCGGGATCTCCCTGAGCCGGATCCCGGCCAGCCGGCTTCCCTGGTCCAGGTAGAGGCCGACGAACTTCAGCATGCCGTCGGCAAAATCGCTGACATCCACGGCACCGGGAATGCGCAGAAACCGCTCGATGCTCTTGACCACCTCGATCTCCGGGTTGATCACCGTGTCGATTTTCGGGGACTGTTCATGGAGCACCTGGTGATAAGCGTCAAAATCCCCCTCCCGGATCCGGGCAAGCTTCTTGGTGGTGGGCGATATGATATCCGCCATCAGGCAGGCCACGAGATTTGTCTCATCGCTGTCGGTGACCGCAAGCAGAATTTCCGCATCCTTGAGCCCGGCTTCCTTGAGCACCCTGGGGCTGCTGCCTGACCCGTTTATCGCCTCCACGTCCACATTATCCGAAACCCGCTTAATCGCATTCGGATCCCTGTCAATAACGACCACGTCCTTATTTTCAAAGGCCATCCGGCTGGCGATGTGATATCCCACCTCGCCTGCGCCCACGATGATAATTTTCACTGCGGATACTCCTTTTGCCTGTCAAACAGTCGGCGCCTGCTGCAGTGCCGCCATTCTGGCGGCCAGCCGCGTATAACGCTGCCTGGGCCGGTCGTTTTTCACCGCAATGGCCATGGCCTTTTTCGTGCCCACCAGGACCACCAGGCGGCGCCCCCGGGTCACTGCGGTATAGATCAGGTTCCGCTGCAGCATGATAAAATGCTGGGTCAAAACGGGCATGACCACCACCGGGAATTCCGAGCCCTGGGATTTGTGCACGGATACGGCGTATGCCGGGACCACCTCTTCGAGCTCGGAAAACGCATACTCGATTTGCCGGCCCTCAAAATCAATCTGCATTTGGCGGAATTCTTCGTTTATTGCCGAAATGCGCCCCATATCCCCGTTAAACACCTGCTTGTCGTAATTGTTCCGGATCTGCATGACCTTGTCATGCAGCCGGAAAGTCGCCCCGGCCACGCTGACCCGGGTCTTTGACGGGTTCAGCGCCTCCTGGAGCAGGCCGTTGAGATTGGCTGTTCCTGCGGTTCCTTTGTGCATGGGCGAAAGCACCTGCACCCCGTCTACGGGATCGACGCCAAAGCGCCGGGGAATGCGTTTTGACACCAATTCCACGATAATGTCAACAACTTTTTCCGGATCCTCCTGCTCAATGAAAAAAAAGTCGCTTTCCGCCTCGGCGTCAAGCCGGGGCATGCTGCCGCTGTTGATGCGGTGGGCATTGACGACAATCCGGCTTTGCCGGGCCTGGCGGAATATTTCAGTAAGCCGGAACACGGGCACTTTACCGGATTCGATGATGTCCTGCAGCACATTGCCCGGACCCACCGAAGGCAGCTGGTAAACATCGCCCACCAGCACCAGGGTGGCTGCCGGCGGCACTGCCTTGAGCAGGTGATACATGAGCTGCGTGTCAATCATGGAAGCTTCGTCCACGATCAGCAGGTCACACTTCAGGGGATTGTCCTGGTTTTTCTGAAACCCGCCGGCCTGGTGGTTAAAGGAAAGCAGCCGGTGGATGGTGCCGGCCCCGTGACCGGTGGTCTCGCTCATTTTCTTGGCCGCCCGGCCGGTGGGCGCGGCCAGCATAATGCGCACGTGGAGCTGCGAAAAAATTTCCAGCACCGCCCGGATGATCGTGGTTTTTCCGGTGCCCGGACCGCCCGTGATCACCATGACCTTGTTTTCCACCGCACCGCGCACAGCCGCTTTCTGCTTGTCTGCCAGGTTAAAATCGAGTCTCTGCTGCACCCACTGCAGGGCGCGTTGGGTGTCAATGCTCCGCACGGACTTGGGCGCGGCCAGCAGCCGGTCAAAATGCGCCGCAATCCCGGTTTCACTCACATAAAACCGCTTCAGATAAACCGCCTCGGTATTTTCACCGGAAAGTGCATCCGGGCCGGTCTCTTCGACCACAACCTGTCCGTGGCTTCGGGTCTCGGAAATGGCTCTTGCCACCGTATCGACATGGGTTTCAAGA
Source organism: uncultured Desulfobacteraceae bacterium (assembly GCA_964613595.1). GTDB lineage: Bacteria > Desulfobacterota > Desulfobacteria > Desulfobacterales > Desulfosalsimonadaceae > Desulfosalsimonas. The sequence continues at coordinate 3,000 of CAZTHW010000030.1, forward strand.
ATTTCCGTGCATTTTCCGATCAGCAGGTCCCGGGGATAATAGACATGGCCGTCTTCTGAGAGCTGATTTAACACGTAAAGCACCCCTGCACGGATGCGCAGGGGGTGTGTTTTTTCAAATCCGAGCTTTTGTGCGATTTTGTCTGCCGTCAAAAAGCCGATGCCGGATATGTCCGTGGCCAGGCGGTAGGGGTTTTCCGTAACCACCGCCACGGCATCCTGGCCGTACTGGCGGAAGATGCGCACGGCATAGGCCGCGCTGACATCGTGGGACTGCAGAAAAAGCATGACATTGCGGATCTCTTTCTGCTCGGCCCATGCGTCCTTGATCATCTCCACGCGCTTTTTGCCGATCCCCTCGACTTCCTGCAGCCTGTGGGGTTCGTTTTCAATGACCGACAGGGCGGATTTGCCAAACCTTGCCACGATCCGCCTGGCCATTTCCGGGCCGATGCCCCGGACCAAGCCGGAGCCAAGGTATTTCTGGATGCCGTTTACCGTGGAAGGTGCGGTGGTGCGGTAGAAATCGACCTCGAACTGCTCGCCGTAGGCGGGGTGGATCTTCCACCTCCCGGTTATCTCCATGACCTCCCCGGGGGTGGGCTCCATGAAGCGGCCCACAACGGTGACCGGCTCGCGCCGCCCCCGAATGCGCACCCGCGCAACAGTGTATCCGTTTTCCGGGTTCGTGTAGGTTACACGCTCGATCTGGCAGTTCAGGGTGAGATTGTCTGGGCGGGCGCTGACCATAGGGCAACCGTATGGTTAAAGGAAAGCCGCGTGTCCGGGCCGGGGGGCCGCTGGCCCGGTTTTAACCGGAAATCCGGGATCTGGCCGGTTCGGCAAAAATTGAATCCGAAAAGCCCGAAACCAGTCGTTGGTAGGCCTGCCTGCTTTTTTCCGGATTCCCCGTCTGACTGTAAAGCATTCCCAGTTGAAACAGAGCCTGGGCTTTTAGCGCCGGGGAGCCGTCTTCCACGACCTGTTGAAAAAGGGAGATGGCCTCTTGATCATTGCCTTTGGCCGCTTGGGCATAGGCCATTCCGTTTAATGCCAGTTGACTGAAATGGGGATTGCCCTTAAATGCCTCATAGGCGCTTTGATACAGCTCCAGTGACCGATCAATCTCACCGGTTTGGTAGCAGATGCCGGCATACTGGAGCAGCGCCATTTTGCCGGCATCTGTGTATCCGTATTCATCGATCAGGGTTTGAAACTGCTGCTTGATATCGGCAAAGGCTGCGTCATCGGCATTTTTGTCCATGCTTTCATACTGCTGGCTGATCTGGATCAGCATGGCCGAAGCATTATCTTCCGCACGGTCCAGAAAATACAGTACCCCGGCCCCGACAACGAGCACGACACAAAAAACGGCCGCTGCCGCGATGAGTTGTTTTTGATATACCCTGGCACTGGCAAGGAGATTTTTTCCATACCCCTGGATCGAATCGTATGCTTCCGTGTCTTGCTGCGTGTTGCGGGATCTGGGTGATTCTGTGGCCATAGCTGTCTTTGCTCCGCCCTGTAAGTTCCGTGATTATGCCGCCAGTTGTCGGCGGATCCGCTGCCAGCCGTCCTCGCCGATTTTGGCGCCCACCACCTGGCAGACCTCAAAGCCGCAGGCCGAGCCAAGGGCACCGCTTTTGGAAAAGGAATACCCATTGACCAGCCCGTAAAGGAATCCGGCCGCCCAAAGATCGCCGGCGCCGGTGGTATCCGCGGCACTTCCGTCGCCCATCCGTTCGACGCGGGTCACCTCCCCGGATCCGTGGATGAGGCTGCCCCGCGGTCCGATTTTCAAAACCGCGACTTCCACTTCCCGGGCCAGCTTTTCCAGGGACTTTTCCTCGTCTGAAATGCCGGTATAGGCAAAGGCTTCATCTTCGTTGGCGATCAGGATGTCGATGTAATCGGCCACGATCCGGTTGAGCAGGTCCAGGGATTCCGCAACCACGTTGAAACTGGCCAGATCCAGACTGACCCGGGCCCCGGAGGCCTTGGCCCCTTTCACCACCGCCGTCATCAATTCCGGGTTAAACAGAAGATAGCCTTCCACGTGTACCACCGCTGCATCGGCAAAGCATTCCGCTGTGATCTCCTCGGGCGCCATTTCCGCTGACGCGCCCAGGTACGTAAACATCGTGCGCTGAGCATCCGGGGTGATCACCGAAAGCACCCGCCCGGTGGGCGCCGGGGAGTCAAACAGGCAGGGGGACACCCCGTTTTTGACCAGGTCCGCTTCAAAGAGCCCGCCCATTTGATCCCGGCCGAGCTTGCCCACGAACCGCGACTTGCCGCCCAGCATGCCCACGCCTACGGCCGTGTTGCAGGCCGATCCGCCGGAAACCGTTACCGGCGGATTTGTGGTCTTTGCAGCCAGGTCATCAATGTATTCCCGCTCCACCAGCGTCATGCTGCCCTTGGCCGCGCCCGCGGCCTCCAGAAAACTATCGTCTTCCTTTGCCAGCATATCCACCAGCGCAGAACCCACGCAAACAATTGTCTTTCGATCCGAGTCTGTTGAAATCGCCATTTTGTCCTTTCTCTTGTTAACCGAGCAATCCGGGGAAAGTTTTTACCATATCAGCGCACGGTGAATCCAGCCTTTTTCCCCGTCTGCATGCTGCACGTGAAGCCAGTCGCCCTTTTTCTCCAGTACCTTGAACGGAACGCCCTCCCCGGCCTGCAGGATCACGTCGTGGTCCGTGCCCGGACCGCTGCGGATATTGACCAGGTCCTTGCCGTCTTTTACTGCCACGGCCCGGAAATCTTCCACCAGATCTTTGTGGATCCAGCCCTTGGTTCCCTCAAAGTCTTTGAATAAATACCATCCGTCCTGGGAGCCGATTACCTCCAGTGGCGTGTTGCGCTTAACCTGCCAGAGCTTGGCATTTTCCGTGCCAGGCCCGGAACGAACGTTTGCCACCTCGACAGCTACCGCCACCCGTTCTGCGCCGGCAGCCAACGGTGCAATTATGAAACTGGATAACACCAGCACTGCCAGTACCATCATGATTTTTTCTGCCATGCTTGCAGGATGCATATTGACCTCCAATTGATGCGTTTTATGCCGCCATGAGCTGATCCACCGCCTGTTCCAGCCCGTCTATGGTCAACTCGAACATGGGGAAAACCTGGCGAATGACATTGATTGTCCGGGTATAGGGCCACATGCGGGCCGGCACCGGGTTGAGCCAAGCATTGTGCGGAAAAGTTCCCGCCAGAAAGCGCAATTGCTCGATGCTGGCCCTGCCGCTGCGCTCTTGCACATAAATCGATCCGTCCCGGGCCATCAACTCGTAAGGCGCCATGCTGGCATCGCCGACAATGATCAGGCGCGTGTCCGGATCCAGGCCGGCAAATTCGGCCACCGGCTTGGGCTTTCGATACCGTGCCGGGTCCTCCCACAGGGTATCGTAAATGGTGTTGTGGAAAAAGTAGGTTTTCAGCTCCTTGAACTGGGACCGGGCATAGTTGAACAGGGTCTGTACCACCGGCACGTGAGGGTCCATGGAATACCCCCCGTTGTCTATTGCCAGGATCACCTTAAGCCGGTCTTTGAGCCGCCGATCGAAAACGATCTCGATCTCGCCGGCGTTTTTCATGGTCTGGTAGATGCTTTCGCCTACATTGACCTGATCCTTTGGGCCCGAGGGCACCATGTTGCGCAGACGCTTTAAGGCTTCTCCAATGGATGCCTGGGTCAAGGGGCCCATGCGTGAATAATCCTTGTATCTCCTTTCATTGGCGACCTTGACCGCCGACTTGTTGCGCGACTCTCCCCCCACGCGCATCCCTTCCGGATGGTATCCGGAATGTCCCACCGGAGAAGTTCCGCCCGTGCCGATCCAGCGGTTTCCGCCGTCATGTCGCTCGGTCTGCTCTTCGAGGCGCTTCTTGAAATATTCGATAAGTTCATCCGGCGAGAGGTTCTGCAGCTCCGCCGAATCGATACCAAGCGCGTCAGCAACGGACTGCGGGTCGGAAAGCCATTGATCCAGCAGGGACTTGGCGATTTCGTCGAGTTCAAACCCCTCAACATCGGGCATTTCCGCGCCTTCGAAAAAATGGGCAAAGATCTGGTCAAACAGGTCAAAATACCGTTCACTTTTGACCAGGATCGCCCGGGACGCGGTGTAAAAGTCCGACAGGGACATGATCAGCCCGTTTTGCAACGCCTTTTGAAGCGTCAGAAACGCCGTTGGCGTTGCCGGTATGCCCGCTTCTCTGAGCTTATAGAAAAAATCGACAAACATGACCGTATCTGCTTAAAACCGTCTTTTCCGCTGAACCTGGTTGGCGGCATAATAATAGTCCTGGCTCTTTTTGAAAAGCACGCCCAGGTATGGCACATCCCCCTTGGCCAGCTGCTTGGGCTTGAAATCCGGATCCATGGAAAGCGCCCGGATCCAGTTTATCAGCTCCCGGGTGGCCGGCTTTTTCTCCACGTTGTCGATTTCCCGGAGCCGGTAAAAAGTATCAACGGCGTTATTCATCAGCTCGGAGTCGATCTCGGGAAAATGCACCCCGATAATCCGCCGCATCATCGGCGGATCCGGAAAGGCGATGTGGTGGAAATTGCACCGCCCCAGAAACGGGTCGGACAAATCCTTTTTTGCATTGGACGTAATTACGATCACAGGCCGGTGCTTTGCCCGGATGGTCTTGTCGATCTCGATAATATCAAACTCCATCTGGTCAAGCACATCAAGCATGTCATCCTGGAAATCGGTGTCCGCCTTGTCAATTTCGTCGATCAACAGTACGGTGCGCTGCTCGGCGGTAAAGGCCTGGCCGATCTTTCCCATTTTGATGTAATCCTCGATTTGGCTGACATCGCGCGTGGAGTCCCCGAACCGGCTGTCGTTTAAGCGGGTCAGGGTATCATATTGGTAAAGCCCTTCAATGAGCTTCATGTTGGATTTCACGTTTAACACGATCAGCGGCATGCCCATATTTTCGGCAATGGCATGGGCCAGCATGGTCTTGCCCGTGCCGGGCTCGCCCTTGAGCAGCAGCGGCATTTCCAGGGACATGGAAATATTGACGATCTGGGCCAGTTCATCATCGAGCACGTACCGCTGGGCGCCGTTGAAATATCCCTGTTCCTGTCGGTTTTCCGTCATCATTGATTCTTCCTGCGGTTTTGAATGGTTATGGGTTATGAGTTATGAGTAATGGGTAATGAGTTATGAGTAATGAGTTATGGGTTATGGGTTATGGGTTATGAGTTATGGGTTGAATCTCTGTTTTTGTATTGAAAACTTTTGAAGGCTTTCAAAGTATCAGCCTTGTTCGCCGCGGATTCGTTTTGAGAGGCCATAGTTCATGTCAATGACCTTCATGGCGTGGTCCATGGAAAGCGACCCGGTGCCGCAGCTCGGGGTGATCAGCGATTGAGAGACAATCTGCTGCAGGTCAAATCCAAGGGCTGCCACCTGTTTGGCTTCCTCCTGCCACAGCTCATACAGAGACTCCACGTTCTGGGATTCAATGGCCCCGGTATCGCTGGTGGGGACAATGCCCCAGGCCAGGATTCGGCCGCTTTCCAAAAACCGCTGAAGCGAGTCGGCATACAGAATAAACTTATCAAAATAGGAAAACGCGTCAAAGCTGACAATATCCGCCTCTGAGTCCAGGATCACGGACCACTCGGCGTTGGCACAAACATGGACGCCTGCAAGTCCACCTTCCTCGTGGATCGCCGCAATCACCTCTGCAAAACACGCATCGATTTCCTCCCGGGATACGCTGATAAAGGCCGAAGACCCGAATCCGGCCAACGCGGGTTCGTCGAGGAAAACGATCACGGGCACGCCGTATTTTTTCAACTGGTTTACCTGCCAGCGGGCTTTCATGGCAATCAGCTTAACAGCCGCGTCCCTGACATTTTCGTTGTAAAAAACGGCCCGGCCCGCATCATCGACAAGGCCCGTGCCAAAGGTAAACGGTCCGGTCACCTGGCCCTTGACTGCAGCGGGTTTGTCCGCGCGCTGATCAAGTTCCCGCATAAACGTAAAAAACCCCGGGGCTTCGTCCGACTGCAGTGCAAAGCGGGAGTCGGCAATATCTTCGCCCCCTTCGGCAACAGCCATGTAGGCTTCAAAAAAATCCACCATGGCCTCGTCAAAGCTTTCATCCCCGGCATCGACGAACATGCGGTCCTCTTTGCGGGCCAGTCCGGGCATGCCCCTTGCAAACTGGGCCACCATTCCCTCTGCTGCAAATTTCGGCAACTGCACCCAGATCGGAATATCCGGCGTATATTCAAGCATGACTTTTACCGCCGCATCATGATTCTCCATGGGAAGGCTCCCGATCCAGGCGGCAAGGCCCCGGGAGCGAAAATCGGTATTCATGGTCGATTGATCCTTTTTATCCGGAATTTTCGCACTTTCTTATATCATTGAAAAATAATCATTTTAATCCATTTTCGAAAAATTGACAAGAGCTATCCCATGAAAATTTTCCATCTCCGGGCCAAGGGATTTATTAAGCAATTGACAGAACATGCAGATTTGCCTAAAGTTAAATAAAATTGCCGCGCCGAAAGCAGGGTGCGGCCAACCGTCAAGAAGGGGAGCGCCTACATGTTTGGCATCGGCATGCCGGAATTGATTGTCATTCTGGTGATTATTATGATTATTTTCGGGGCGGGCAAGATGCCCGAAATCGGATCAGGCATCGGCAAGGGAATCCGCAACTTTAAAAAGGCGGTTTCCAGCGAGGATTCCGAATCGGATCCCGATCAGATCGAGGATCAAAAAAAGGAAAAGGAAAAATAAAAGCCGGGCCGGAGCCCGGCTTTGTCCCCGGCAGGAATGGTTTTTACAGCTTTCGCGGGAAGTGATTTCGGAATGTTGTTTCTTGTCCCGCAGATAACCCGTTCATTCTAAAAAGGAATGTCGTCGTCTGCATCCCCGCCGCCGCTTCCGCCGGGGGCCGGCTGGGACTGGGGCTCATCTGAAAAACCGCCTCCCGCGTTGTATCCGCCGCCGCCACCACCACCTGTGGCGCCCTTGACGCCAAGCATCTGCATGTCACTGGCCACCACCTCGGTCATGTACTTGGTCACCCCGTCCTGCTCCCAGGAACGCGTCTGGAGGCGGCCTTCGATGTAGACCTGCTTGCCCTTGGACAGATACTCCCCGCAGATTTCCCCGAGCTTGCGAAAGGCGACAATCCGATGCCATTCGGTTTTTTCCCGTTTCTCGCCGCTGGCCTTGTCCCGCCACTCCATTGAAGTGGCCAGGGTGAAATTCGCCACCGCGTTTCCGTCCTGCGTATAGCGGATCTCCGGATCTCTTCCCAGGTTTCCGATCAGGATTACCTTGTTGACGCCGCGTGCCATTTGCTATCCTCGCTTGATGCTGTTATCTGATTGGTCTTGAACCGATGGGTCTTCAGGTTCCTGGCTTTGCGAACTCTGGCCCGCCACCTGGCAGGCATCCCGAACTCAAGTGGATATCCCCATCTTGGGCAGAATCCACAACTGGAGGGCCGCCCACACGCCCACGACAATCAATAATAAAATCATTGTTTTCATTCTGTGTCCGCCTTGTCTTCAACTATTGGCTCATGCTGTCACCTGACGTCGCTGTGAGCTTGCGCTGCTCGAGCTGTACAATACGCGGCGTCATGAAGATCAGCAACTCGCTTTTTTCCTTTTCTTTGAACTGCCGCTTAAACAGCCAACCCAGCACCGGGATGTCTTTTAACACCGGGAATCCGGAGATCCGTTCCGTTGTGGTATTCTTCTTGATCCCGCCGATGACGATGGTGCTGCCGTCGTCGACCAGCAGCTCGGTTTCGGCCTCATTTGTCGAAAGTGCCGGGGCTTCTTGTGTCTGTTCGGCAATGTCGTTTTTGGTCACATAAATCTGTAGCGAAATCCGATCATCCGGGGTAACATGCGGGGTCACCTCCAGGGTCAGGTCGATATCCTTGAACTCGATCTGCACGTCATCATCTTCGACCGTCTGGTAGGGATATTCAAAACCCTGGGTGATCGAAGCCTTTTTGTTGTCCAGGGTCACGATCTTGGGGGCAGAGACGATCTTCACGTTGTTCTGCTCTTCCAGAGCAGAGAGTTTGGCGTCCAGGGTCAGGGACGTGCCGAGATTCTCAAAGGCGAATCCGATTGAGGACGTGGCAGTAGTGGCCGGATTATTCATGACCACGTTGTGGCCGTAGATGCCGCTCATCGTACTGCTTGTGATACCGCTCCGATCCACGCTGAACTCGGTGCCGATATCTTTTGCAAAGTCCTCGTTGATTTCCACGATCCGCGCTTCGATCACCACCTGGGGGGTGACCTTGTCGATCTCTGAGACCACTTCGCGGGCCTTATCGATCCGGGCCCTGGTGTCTGTGACAATCAGCTGGTTATTGCGTGCATCCACGCTCACCTTGCCCCGATCCGAAAGACTGTCTTTTACATGGGGCAGGACCTCATTCTGGGCGTTGGCGTAATTGATTGGGATGTAGCGGGTCACCAGCGGCTCCAGGTTTTTTTCCTGCTCCTTGCGGGCGCGGTATGCCTCGATCCGCTGCTGCCGGGCCTGTTCCTCCTCGCGAAGGGTCTGCTGGGTGGCAATCCGGATAATATCCTCGTTTTCAACCTTGCCCAGTTTGTTTTGCTTTAATATCAGGTCCAGCACCTGGTCCCACGGAATCGGCTTGTCCATGGAAATGGTCACCGTTCCCTCCACGTCCGAGTCAATGGCATAGTTTTTCCCGCTGACCTGCTGCAGAATGCGGAACACGTTCTTGATATCGGTTTCATGAAAATCCAGGGCAATTTTTTCGCCCGTGTATTCCTCCTTTTCAAACAGCCAGTCCACTTCCTCGGCCTCGGCCGCCTCCCGGGCCGATTTGCCTTCGATTGCTTCGGCCTCTGCAGCTTCTTCGGCCGTGGGCCGGGATGCGGCTTCTTCAAGCACCCGCTGCCAGTCCGGCAGTTCCGCGGCGGAAAACGGCCGCGGACCGACGGTGGAGGCGTCAAAATGCAGCTTGATCTGTCCGTCTGAGCGCTCCACCCAGTAGGGAACCGACTCTCTGAGTTCCACGACAACCTCGACCGTGTCCTGCCGGGTCTTGGCTTCATAGGGAATCACGCGGTCCACTGCTGAGTCAAAGCGGGTGGTAATCAGTGGCCGCCGGTCAATGTGTTCAGGCATGGCGGCATCCGAAAGGGTCAGCTTCAGCTGCTTGTCTGCGATCTTATCGATATTGTACCGGGCCTGCCGGGAAGTCCCGATGGAGAGGACGGATTTTCCGCTGTCGGTGGTTTCAAAGCCGATGTCTTCGACAATGGCCAGCCCCCGGTATTGCGCGTCATCTTGTCGGGACTGCCGGGAATCGCTCCCCGGATTATTCAGGGATGCTTCCTGCTCGGCGGAATTTTCGGGGCCAGCCGTTTCTTTTGCCCCGGCAGCAATAGGTTCGGATCCGGCGTCGGGTTTGCCTTTGAACACCGCTGTGAAAACCGGGCCGTCTTTGTCAACCTCATAGGCCAGATTTTCCGTCAGCTCGACTTCCATGCGCACATTCTGCTGGTCCTTTGAGCTCGAAAGGTCCACGGACTTGATTACTCCGCTCTCGGGGGTGTAACTTTTATTAATTTCACCGAGCCGGGCCTGGGGAAAGTAAAAAATCACTCCGAGCGGTTCGAGCTGTTTTACAGCCGTATATTGCAGCTCCTCGGAGGATTGGATCTCTACCCGCCCGGATTCAGTCGCGCTTGCGGCTTCAACCCGGTTAATGGTATTGACATCTGCTTTTTCCGCAGCTTCCTGCGGAGACAGCGTGCTGCAGCCGGCAACAACCAGGACAAACCCGATTAATAACGAAATCAGCCGGATGCTTCTTGCCTTTGCTTCATGTCTGTACATGTTTTTCTCTCCGGGTTATTTCTGAAGTTTTTTTTCGATTTCGCGCACCGCGATTTTACCGTAAACATCCTTGTATTTTTCGCGAATAAGAATGCGATCAGATAAAATTTCAGATACCTTGCCGCCGCTTTCTCCGACATATGTGCCCTTGTGAATCACATATCCCTTGCCGCCCGGGTCTTCGACCATGGCAAAGGATTTCTTTTCCCCCGGAATCTGCAGGATTGCCGTCAGCTTCAACTGACTGAGCGAAACCCGGGTCAACGGCCCGGGGGGCGGGGAGGGCAGATCCGCGTCTTCTTCGCCGCCTTCGGTGTTTGATTCCGGCTGCTTGTTTAAAAACGGTTCAAACGGATCGACCCGACCTTTACGGGTATAAAGCCGTTGTTCCTCCCCCATCAGGGATTCGTCGCCGCTCAGCGTCATTTCCCGGAGTTCCTGCTCGGCGCTCTTTTTGCTGTCGTTGCCGGTATCCTGCGGCTGTTGACCTTCGCCTGATTCTGCCTGCTTTTCCGGTTCAGCCGCCTGAGCGGCCTGTTTCCGGGCGGTTTTCTCCCCGGACGATTCCTGTTGCGCGGTTTCCGATGAAGCGGCCTGTTCCTGCTGCGCCTGTTCCTGCTGCTGGTCGATCTTGACCGCTTCGCTGACGTGAACGTCTTTTTCCGGTTCCTCGGGTGATTTGCCGAGTCCCATCAGAAACCAGGGAGACAGGAGAAAAAACAATGCGGCGATAAATAGGGTCCGTTTTGACATGGTCTTTATCTTTTCTTTTTTGACTTCTGGTTTTCCGATGATTCGATAAACTTGTAGGTGACCGCGGTACAGGCAATCTTCAGATTCTGCCCGCCGCCCTCTGAGCCCCCGGAAATGGAGAAATCCCTTACATTGACGATCCGCGACAGCCGGGCCAGCTTATCAAAAAACATGCCCAGATCATGATATTGGCCGGTCAGCTCCATTTTCACGGGAATTTCCGCATAAAAATCCTTGGTTGATTCCTTCTGAGGTGCAAACAAAACAAACTTCAGGCCCGAGGCCTTTCCGGCCTGTGAGATGCCGGTGAGCAGGGAGGGGATCTCTTCCTTGTCAGGCAGGGCCCGGGCAACGATTCTGAATTGTGCCCGGGCTTCTTCAAACTCCTTTTTAACCGCCTCATAGGTCCGGGCTTTTGCTTTGGTCCGCTCCAGCTTGCTTTCCGCCTGATTGATTTCCTCCCGCAGATCGCTCATGGCATCAAATTTCGGCATATAAAGAAAATACCCGAATATTCCCAGGATCACAACCGCGGTCCCGATGCATATCAGTATCCGCTGAAACTTGGTAAGCTGGCTGATTCTCCTGAAAAAGGGCTCAAGGCTTTCCATGGATAAGCTGATATTCTTCATGATTTCTTCGCCTTCTGATTGGCACCATTGCTTGACTCGGCCAGCTTGCAGTTTATGCCGAAGCTCTTCATTTCAATGTTGTATTCGGTGGTCTGCCTGGCGCTTTGCAGCTGCACGTCCGCGATTCTCTGATGCCGCTCCAGGCGCTTCATAAACAGAGCCACTGTTTCATTATCCATGGCAATGCCCTCGATTGAAAGCGAATTGCCGTTATACCCCAGCTTTTTCATCTGCATCCGGTCGGGCACCACCAGCTCGGTGATTTCGGCAAGCAACTGCGGCGGATCTTTTCTATGGGTCTTGAGCTGGTTGACAATGTCGATTTTCTGCTTGAGTTCGGCCAGTTTTTTCTTAAATTCATCAACCTTCTCGGCTTTTTGCTCGTAGCGCTTGATATCCGCCTTGATACCCGCGAGCTTGTCTTCCAGCGAATTGACCTTTCGGCCCAGGTACATGTTGAGCGTAAGCAGGATCACCAGCAACAGGATCATCGACAGAACGAAAACAGATACCTGTCGCCGGATGTTTTCCTTGGTCCGTGCCGCACGAAAAGGAAGTAAATTGATGCGTATCATTTGTCATCCACCCTTCTGATGGCAAGCCCCATGCATATGGCAGCCTGTGGTGCGATCTGCTGCACGTAATTCGGATCCAGGTGATCGCCTTTTATCTCAAAGACTTCAAAGGGGTTGATCATGCTGACCTCCGCGGCGGTCTGCACCGCCAGCAGGTCGCGAAACTGCTTGATGTTGGCCCCGCCGCCGCTCAGGACAATCTGCTTGATCTGATCCTCCGGGTTGGTGGAATAAAAGAAATCCAGGGCCCGACGGATTTCATTGCACCAGTCCGTGACTACCGAGGAAATGACTTCATCGAGATCCTCGGCCGAAATCCGGTCCGGGTTTTCGGCAAGCTTCAGGCTCTCGGCTTCGGCCATGGTGCAATTGGCCATTGAAGCGATGTTCTGGTTGATCTGGTTGCAGCCCAGGGACACGTCCCGCATGAACACGGAAGTGTTGTCCTTGAGGATATTCAGCGAGGTCTTTCCCGCGCCGATATCGATTAAAGCAATATTTTCCCCGGTGGCCGGGTAGTTGAGCTCATAAATGTTCTGCAGGGCAAAAGCGTCGATATCGATTATGCCCAGGTTGAGGCCGGCCATATCAATGATATTGACATAGTCATTGACCATTTCCTTCTTGGCGGCTACAAGCAGCACATTCATCTGGTTCGGGTTGGCTTCGCTTTCCCCGAGGACTTCAAAGTCGATGTTGACATCGTTGATGTCAAAGGGTATATACTGCTCCGCCTCGAAATTCAGGGATTCGTAGAGCTGATTTTCGGGCATGTTCTGCACTGTGATATTTTTCACAATGACCGAATAGCCCCCGATGGATATGGCCACATTGCTTTGCCGGACGTTATACAGGTTGAACAGTTCCCGGATGGCCTCGGCAACCGCCTCGGCATCTTTGATGACCCCTTCTTCGATGATTCCGGGAGAAACCTCGATGGACCCGAATTTTTTCAGCGCCCAGCCTTTTTTGGTTTCCACGGCTTCGGCCACCTTGATCGTCCGGGAGCCGATATCCAGACCCACTAATTGATTTTTTCTGCCGAATACCATGATCGTCTCGTTTTCATTCCACTTATATAGGTGATCGATCGGGGTTGACAAACAACGCGATACTTCAAGGGCTGAAAATCATTGAAAGGCAAGATTGTGAACTGGTGAAATAACCGGCAAATGGTCATTTGCGCAAACCTTTCACCTATTGTTTTCCACATGGTTGGTGTCATCAGGCATGTTCTCTCTTCAGCCTGGCCTCATCATACGTTAAATTGTTGTTATGTCAAGCAAATTATTTATTTTTCACATTTTCAACCATATATGGTGAAGATATCAACAGTTATCCCCAATATCCTGTATACTCCCCACCTCGACGAGGTGCCCGAATTCATGCGGTTTTACGATTAAATTACCCTTGAATGACACTTAAAGTCAAGGATAAGATGAACGACCGATACTTGAAAAAGGAATGAAAGATCTGTATGGTGACATCTGAGTGTAAACTTACAGATCATCTTTTAAATGCCTGTACTAATATTAGGAGTAGGCGCCATGCCAATGTCAGAAGCATTTACAAAGCGACTTTTTTCGATATTGCCCGGGATTGCCGAACACTTCGGCACCCCTTTTCATATTTACGATGAAACCGGTATCCGGGAAACGGCCCTCTCTTTGAACTCCGAATTTTCCAGGCTTCCGGTCAACTTCAAGG
>CAZTHW010000031.1:0-16485 GCA_964613595.1 uncultured Desulfobacteraceae bacterium
TCGTCTGCATCTTCCTTGTATCTGCGACAAACTTGAAAATCGCTCAATTTAGGTGCGAAAGTCATTTTCAATGGTTTATCCCCCGGGGCTCAAGTAAAGGTACTTGCGCCAAAAGGCACTCAACGGGTTGATAAAATAGAAAAAATTTTGACGAATGCAATTTTCTGGTGTACGGCTTGAAAGACTGCGGCATGTGTAACCTCCTGTAATATTAATTGATATTACAGTTTGTCGCGAATTTTTCCCCTTGAATGTCAAGGAAAAAATCGAATTTTTCGAAAAAATTTTTTCATTCGCAAAAACCAAACCGGAGACCACTGATTTAATTTCGGAATAATTGACCCGGTGGTGCTGATTTGCTATCGGGCAGATATAAGATTCCAGAAACTGGAAGGCCCATGAACCAGACACACAATCTTGAAAACATATCCATTGTTTTACACCGTCCCAGGTACCCGGAAAACATCGGGGCGGCCGCCCGCGCCATGCGCAACATGGGCCTGGGCAACCTCGTGCTGGTATGCCCGGAAAATTTTGACCGGCCCCGTGCCCTGACCCTGGCCACGCATGTGGCGGCCGAAATTATTCACGAGGTGCAGGTTTTTGATGATCTGCAGAGCGCCCTGGCCGGGTTCGGTTATGTCGCCGGAACCACCGCCCGGCTGGGCAGCCGGCGCCGGGTGATCGTGTCACCTGAAAAAATGGCGGCCCAGATTATGCCGGTTTGTCAAAACAACCGGGCGGCAGTCATCTTCGGGCCGGAGGACCGGGGGCTGACAAACGAAGAGCTCAGGTTGTGCCACGGGCTTATCAACATTCCCACCGCGGAATTTTCCTCGCTCAACCTGGCCCATTCCGTGATGGTGGTCTGCTACGAACTTTTCAAGGCGAGTCTTGCCCCGGCCAAGCATTTTTCCCCCCGGCTGGCCACCCGGCACGAACTTGATGCCATGTATGACCAGCTCAAGGACACCCTGGTGCGCATCAACTTTATTCAGCCGGACAACCCGGATCACTGGATGGATCGATTCCGGCGGTTTTTCTCCCGCCTGCCCCTGCGCGCTGCCGAGGTTACGATGATCCGGGGCATTTGCCGGCAGATCAACTGGTATGCCGCAAAATGCTACAAGGACGGCAAATCCGGCCGAAAGCCGGATCCCGCCCTCGGACTGGACCCGGACAATCAATGACGGGTTGCGCAATACACTTGACATCAGTCTCATTTGGCATAAAAATAAAACAGTAAAGACGATTCGTCTGACCTTCCCTTTTAACCAGCCTTTATCAGGAGGTGATCCGATGGATAAGATCCTGCGCATCCAGATGGGACCCGATCAGGCCCCGACAGCCAAGACCGAACCGCTCGGCGACTACGAAGGATTCGGCGGCCGGGGCATGACCTCGGCAATTGTCGCCAAAGAGGTGCCGCCCCTGTGCCATCCCCTTGGCGCGGACAACAAGCTGGTCATTGCACCGGGACTGCTCAGCGGTACGGCCGCAGCCATGTCCGGCCGGATTTCGGTGGGATGTAAAAGTCCGCTGACCGGCGGAATCAAGGAGGCCAACTCCGGCGGCCAGCCCGCACAGGTGCTTGCCCGGCTGGGTTATGCGGCCATTGTTCTGGAAGGCCGCCCGGCTGAGGACAAGCTCTACAAAATCATGATCAACAAGGACGGCGTGGAGATCGAACCGGCAGATGATCTGAAGATGAAGGGCAATTACGACACGGTGGAAAAGCTTATCTCGGAATACGGGGAAAAGATCTGCTGCATTACCATCGGCCCGGCCGGGGAAATGAAAATGCTGGCCTCCACCGTGGCCTGCACGGACATGGAAGTGCGACCTGCACGGCATGCGGCCCGCGGCGGCGTGGGCGCGGTCATGGGCAGCAAGGGGGTCAAGGCGATCGTGCTAGACGATGCCGGCACATCCATGCGACCTGCCAAGGATCCGGACAAGTTCAAAGAGGCAAACAAAACCTTTGTCTCCGGCCTGAGAAACCACTCGGTCACCGGCCAGGGACTGCCCGCATACGGCACCAACGTGCTGACCAACGTGGTCAACGAAGCGGGCGCTTACCCCACATATAATTTCAAGACCGGCCGTTTTGAAGGGGCTTCGGCTATCAGCGGCGAGACCCAGGCCGAAACCGAAACCGCCCGGGGCGGCAAAGCAACCCACGGCTGCCACCGGGGTTGCGTGATCCGGTGTTCCGGGATTTACCATGACAAGGACGGCCACTACCTGACCAAGCAGCCCGAATACGAAACCGTGTGGGCACACGGCGGCAACTGCGGCATCGACGATCTGGACAGTATTGCCATGCTCGACCGGCTTGATGACGATTACGGGCTGGATACCATTGAAATGGGCGCCACCATCGGCGTGGCCATGGAAGCCGGGCTTGCGGAATTCGGCGATGCGAACAAGGCCATCGAACTGGTCAGGGAAGTGGGAAAAGGCACGCCCCTGGGCCGGATACTGGGAAGCGGGGCCGGGGTTACCGGCAAAGTCTTCGGGGTCGAGCGGGTGCCGGTGGTCAAAAACCAGTCCATGCCTGCATATGACCCCCGTGCCGTCCAGGGCATGGGCGTGACATATGCCACCACAACCATGGGCGCCGACCACACGGCCGGGTACGCGGTTACCGCAAATCTGCTCGGCGTGGGCGGCAACGTGGACGCACTGAAGCCCGAAGGCCAGATCGAGCTGTCGCGCAACCTCCAGGTGGCCACCGCGGCCATCGATTCCACCGGCATGTGCCTGTTTATCGCATTTGCCATCCTTGATCAGCAGGAAACCTTCCAGGCCATGATTGACATGATCAACGCGTTTCACGGCCTGAATTTTACGGCCGACGATGTCACGGAGTTGGGCAAAAAAGTCCTGAGACTGGAGCGCGATTTCAACGAGCGCGCCGGGTTCGGTCCCAAGGACGACCGGCTGCCGGATTATTTCCGGACCGAATCCTTTGGGCCCCATAACGTTACATTCCAGATCAGCGGCGAGGACCTGGATTCCGTGTATAACTTCTGATCAACCATTTTCCTTCCACATGCAAAGCGCCCCGCCCGGCCGTGCCCGGGCGGGGCGCTGACATGCGCCCGGACGAAAAAACTCCAATGAGCTGCGCACCCGGAACAACACTGGAAATCCACCTTCCCCGTCGCCTGCTTTCCCTGATGCGGCTGGTGCTGGCCCGCGGTATCGCCTACCAGGCACCCGCCGGCATTTCCGTGAATGAATTTCTGACAAAACACCTCCGGCTGGACGCGGATTTCATCCAAAACCGAATCCAGACCATATTCATGAACGGCCAGCCGGTGGATGACCCGGAAGGAACCCGGATTCAGGCCCCGAGCAGCCTCGCACTTTCCGCAGCCATGCCGGGGCTTTTCGGAGCGGCTTTTCGAAAAGACGGGCAATACCGGGCAATGCGCCGGTCATGGCCCGCAGATCAACCCGGGCCGGAAAATTCCGAATCCGACGCAATGGTGCCGGTCACTGTGAAGTGTTTCAACCAGGTGGCCGAAGCCGTGGGCGACGACCTGCTCGGCCGGGGCGTATGCATGGATGCCGGGGATTTTCTGCAGTTCTGGAACTCCCAGCACACCGTGCTGGAACCAGGATGCCTGGGGGTGTGGATGGACGGTACGCAAATCAATCCCGAGCAGGTGGCCGATCGACTATGCGAGACCACCGGAAGCATCGTGGTAAAAACCCATGCGCCGGGCTAGCCGCCCCCTACGGGCGGGAAAAGCCCGAGCCGGTCGCCGTCTGAAAGCGGGGTATCCAGGGACTTGCGCACGCCATTGACAAATACGAGCTTGATTTGCTTTTTCGGCAGCTGCAGCTGATCTGCAATATCTTCAGCGGTCTGCCCCGGAGCGCAGGAAAGCCGCACTGATCTTCCGGCAGCGGTTTCCGGCAGGTATTTGGCCAGCGAGGCGTACAGGTAAACTTCGATTTCCATTGTTTTCACCAAACTGTTCGGGCAGACGCACAGTCAACCACGAAGTGCACGAAGAAAACAAGGCGCATAAAATTCAAATTCCCGATTTGTGGTCTTCCTGTAAACTTCGCGCGCTTCGGGTTTAAAAAAAATATCCCTATGTCTGAAAAAAATCGTAATACAACACTTGCGGCCATGATCGCAAACCGGGCGGAAACCGCAACCGACCCGACGCAAAGAAGCCGCCGGGTCATACACGAATCCGGAGCCCAAGAGATTTGCCGGCAGTCCGGCCAAAACCTGCGGCAAATTTATGCTGCAGCCCTGCAGTCCGATATCTGGCCGGTGCGGTACCTGCGCAACACTTCCATTCTGTCGGCACGGGATCAACTCAAGCTCTCACAATCCTGCGTGGCGGTCATCGGCGCCGGCGGGCTTGGCGGCCACGTGATAACCATCCTGGCCCGCATGGGGATCGGAAAGCTATGCGTGGCAGACCCGGACGCCTTCGAGGCGTCCAACCTAAACCGCCAGGTCCTGGCCGCCGCAGAGACCCTGGGTACAAACAAAGCAGAGGCGGCAAAAAACATGCTCGCCGGCATCAACCCCGCGGTGACGGTCCAAAGCTTTGCGGTACGCCTGGACGCGGATAATGCCCCGGAAATTCTTGCCGGGGCAAATACGGTCGTGGATGCGCTTGACAACGTTTCAGACCGAATGGTCTTGGCGCGGGCCTGTAAAACTCCCGGCATTCCCCTGGTCCATGCCGCCATTGCCGGGTTTGAAGGTCAGATCATGACGATTTACCCGCAGGACCCGGGGCTTGAACGCGTTTACGGAGAAACAGGGCAGGCTTTTGAACCCGCTGCCTCGCCTGAGGCGGTCATGGGTGTACCCGGTGTCACCCCGGCGGTGCTGGCCAACCTCCAGGTCATGGAAACGCTCAAAATTCTCCTGGACCGCGGCCGGAGCCTGAGAAACCGGATGCTCTACGTGGATCTGGAAAATGCGGGTTTCCAGGAATTCTCCTTTGAAACCGACCCGGATCAGGAATAATCGGCAACCAACTGCCGTACCCGCTGCTCGATCTCGTCGCGCACCTGCCGCATGAATTCAATGGACCGGCCGGCCGGATCCGTCAGGTCCCAATCAATGTAAGTCACGCCCGGAATATAGGGACACTGCTCCCCGCAGCCCATGGTCACAATCAGCTCCGGCGTGCTTTCGGCAAGGGCATCTTCGATGGTCCGGGTGCTGCGATAGGCCATATCAATTCCCTTTTCCGCCATTGCTTCCTGCATTTGGGGATTGACCCGATCAGCGGGTGTGCTGCCCGCGTGCAGCGCCTCGATACGGTCTCCGGCCATCTGTCTGGCAAACCCGGCGGCCATCTGACTGCGGCAGGCATTTTCCCGGCATGCAAACAGGATTTTCTTTCTGGAAAAAAGCGGGGCTGCCTTTTCCAGGGCCGCTTTTACTTCATCGAAAACTCCGGGCTGTTTTTCCAGATCCCCGGCCGCCTCGATCCTGCGGTAAGTGACCGCATCCGTATAAACCGCGCCCGCAGCATCAAAAAAGTACCGGGCGGTCAAAGACATCCCGTCAAACAGGTTTTTGCCCTTTGTGGCGCCCACCGACAGCATAAATCCCTGGCGCCAGGGACGCCCCGGGTCCTCGAGGCCGAGTTTGTACTTGCGGGACCACAGGGCCTGGCTCCGGTCAATAACCGCCTTGATAAGGGCGGGAAAGTTGTAGAAATACACGGGCGAGGCCAGTACCACCACATCGGCCCGCCAGAGCAGAAAATACATCCGCCGGGCCATGTCATCGTCGGTAAATATGCAAAAACCTTTTTTCTCGCAGGTCCCGCAGCCGGTGCACGGCTCCACGTGAAGCCGGCGGGCCTGTATCTTCTCTACAGCCGCACCGCGGCTTTGGCACTCGCCGAGAAACGCATCGAGCAGAAAGTTCGTATTGCCCTTTGCGCGCGGGCTGCCCTGAAGGCCGAGAACGTACATCAATCCTCCTTATTTTCCGGGGAGATTTTTGAAACCGCCTGCCGGGCCAGTTCCCCCACGGAAACGGCCTGCACATGCCAGTGGTCAAAAAATTCGATTTTGGCGCAGTCTGTGGTCAACCGGCGCAGATCCGCAAGAATTCCGTAATAACCGACATTTCCCAGCGCCCATGCTGCAAATCCGCGGTGATAGGGATCAGCGGATTTCAAAAAGGCGGCGATATGGGCAGCCACGTCCCTTACGCGCCCGGGTTCGGATTGCGCCAGTCGGCCCAGGCCCCAGAGCAGGCCGCGCTGAAGGCCGGGATGTTCCAGGTGGTTTCCGTCCGGACGGATATAGGAGCATAGAATTTCTGCGTATTCCACGGCCATGGCCGGGCTGGCGGCCATGATTTCGGCCATGGCCTCGGGTGCCCCCCATCCGATGCCGCCGGACTCGTCATTTAACATCCACATCAGCCGGCGCATGATCACCCTGACAGACTCCCGGTCGGTTTCGGCAAGTCCTGCCCCCACCGCCCCGGCAGCGGCAATGCTTCGCCAGCGGATAACCGGGTCTGCATCGTAGAAGCGGGCAATCAGGGCATTGATCACCCGGCGCGGCCGGTGGGAACACACCTGTTCAATCACCGCCTCCCGGCCGGATCCGCCAAGCACCTGCCGGATGTACCGCTTGAGGTTTCCGGGCCGGGCCAAGGTTAAAACACCAGAATCTCGTAGCCCTGTTCCATGAACCCGGCAAAGGAAGGATGACCGGACATGTCATCGAGAAGCGGCAGTCCCTGTTCTTGTGCCGATTCCGCGGTACCCATGTTCGTGGAGCAGGCCTTGCACACCCCGGCCACCAGTTCCTGATCCTTGATCTTTTCCCACATTTTCGAAAGCACGGTGCCCTGGTTTGCCAGGCCGGGCAAAAGCTTTGTGGCCTCGCCCTCCATGACCAGCTTGACATCGTAGCCGCGCTCGTTCATGTCCAGCACATTAAGCAGTACATGCGTAAAACACATGGACTCGTCGTTGAATGCAAACAGTGCCACCTTTTTCATGATCCATCTCCTGGCTTGTCATCACATTTCCACGAAATGCAGTCCGCCGGGCAGTGCCTGATGGCCGCATCCACGCATTCGGCCGGATATTGCGAAAGCCGCGTCACCTGCACATATCCTGCATCGGCAAGTAAAAATACTTCCGGGCACACTTCCTGGCAAACGCCGCACTTAATACAGTCGCTGAGCTCGACCTCCGGCTGCCGCATGCGCGAATTATCCGTTTACGGCCGCACCGATCCTGCGGCCGAAATCCACGCACTGGGCTGCGGCATCTGCCCCGGGCACGTACTGGATCCGCAGGCCCGGATCAATGATCTCCGCGCCCATGGCCTCGAGTTCGCCGCGGATGATCTTAACCGCCTCTCCGCTCCAGCCGTAGGAGCCAAATGCCGTGCCCATCCGGTTTTTCGGGCGAAGTCCCTTTACGTAGGTCAGCACGTCTGCCACGGTCGGGAAAATCGTGTTGTTGATGGTGGGCGATCCGAATACCATGGCCCGGGCATCGAGCAGTTCTGTCATGATATCGCTTCTATGGGAACTGCGGATATGCATCGGCCGGACCGCCACGCCGGCTTCGGCAATGCCGTCGGAGATGGCTTCGGCCATTTTGCGCGTGCTGTTCCACATGGTGTCATAGACCACCACGGCCTTGTTCAAGGGAACCTGCTGGCTCCAGGTCACGTAGGCATTGATTATCTTTGCCGGATCATGGCGCCAGATAATGCCGTGGTCCGGACAGATCATCCGGATATCCAGCCCCATTTCGGTGATCTGCTCGGCCAGCTTTAAGATCTTGGGGGCATAGAGTAGCAGGATGTTGGCAAAATACTTCTTGGCATGGGGCATGACGGCCGGCCCTATGATATCGTCAAACATTTCATACCCGGCGTAATGCTGGCCGAACGCATCGCTGGAAAACAGGATGCCCCCTGTTTTGTCAAAGGTGAACATGCTGTCGGGCCAGTGCAACATGCGGGTTTCCAGAAATACCAGTTGCCGGCTGCCGATGGAAAGCTCCTCGCCGTTTTCCACCTGGCGGTAGTTCAGTTTCTGCTCAAAGTGCTGGGAAAGATTCTTATACCCCATCTTGGAGCACAAGACCGGCTTATCCTCGCCGATATAATGCATCACCCGCGGCAGGGCGCCGGAATGGTCCATTTCGGTATGGTTGCTGATGACGAAATCGATCTTCTTCGGATCCACCACCTCGGCGATTTTGGCCAGCATCTGATCGGCAAAATCCTTTTTGACCGTATCGATGAGCACGATGTTTTCATCAACAACCAGGTAAGCATTGTAACTGGTTCCCTGATCCGTGGAATATCCGTGAAAATCCCGAATGTTCCAGTCCTGCACACCGACGTTGTATACTCCCTTTGCAATCTCGACCGGTTTCATATTCCTGTACCTTTTTTATACCTGTAATTTGCGACTTCAGTTCAGCGATGAATCAAGTTGTAAACCCGAAATCCGAGTTTTGAAATCCGATTTATTTTGATCATTCCCTCATTCGAACATTCGAATTTGTTTCGAATTTCGAGTTTTGTACTTCGGATTTTGGTATCGTGCCTCGGATTTCGATTGACAAAAAAACCGGTTCCAGCCCTGAGCCCGAAAAGCCCGACAAATCTGAAACCGGTTTTCTCCGGACTTATGTCTGTTTTTCAAAATCCGACTTGGGTGCGCCACAAACCGGGCACTCCCAGTCATCCGGCAGATTGTCAAAACTTGTTCCCGGCTCGATCCCGTTGTCCGGATCCCCTGCTTCCGGGTCATACACGTAGCCGCATATGGTGCAGACATACTTGTCCATAACCGTATCCTCCTTCTGTCCCTAATGGGTTCCACATTGGCTGTTTATTTTCAAACAGCGACCTTTTGCAGAAATGACTTTTGCTTGCCTATCTCTGGTGACATGTGCCGCACTTTGTCGGACCGGCGGATTTTCCGGCCGAACTGCGCGCCAAGTGGCACTTGATGCATTGATCGTTCATGACCTTCTGCTTTTTCAGGGCCCCAGCTTTCTGCTGCGCCCGGATGGCGCCGGATTCCCGGGGAAACAACTCATGGCAGGAACTGCAATCGTTGACGCTTTCCTGGTGGCGGCGGTGCGGAAACGGGACGTCTCCAAGGGTGCCGCCTTCCAGCGTCATTAACTCCGCTCCCTTGTCCGAAGCCTTTTGTTCCGAACTCGCGGCTGCGATCCCGGAAACGGAGATTCCCGCCGCCAGCAAAAAAATCAGGATACTGAGCACGCAAACCCTGTTCTTTTTATGCATAGAAAACTTCTCTCATGCCGCCAGCTTGGCAGCGATCTGACGGCCGTAGTCCTGGGCCATCCTGATGCCACCGCCCAGGCTGCTGTTTTTGAGCATAAGTGGATTGTCTGCCATGTCCATGCCGAATATGTTTTTCATGGTCTCAAATATCCGCTCCGCAGCTTCCCCGCTCCAGCCGAAGGAACCAAAAGCGCCGCCGACACGATTTTTGAGCTCGGCCTTTTCGGCCAGAAACAAAAAGGTCTTCATCCCCTGGAGCATGTCTCCATGATATGTTGGCGATCCGAATACATATGCATCATATCCGGCCAGATCCTTTTCCGAGGCAATGTTTTTCACATCGACAACATCCACCGCAATACCGGAAAAACGCATTCCTTCGGCAACCAGTTCACCGATCTGCCGTGTTTCTCCGGTTCGCGTGGCGTATGCAACAAGTGCTTTTGTCATGTTTTCATGCTCCCCTATTTTTTGGATCCGATCCGATCATCGCGGCCCGTATCCGCGCAGTCCGGAGTATAACAGGTGTTGTCCACGAACTCGCATTTTTCCTTGCACGACGGGCACTGATTCGGCGGCGCATCTGCATCAAACGTATATCCGCAGTTGCTGCATTTCCAACTGGCCATGGCTCTCACCTCCTTTGCGCTTCCGAAACCCGTTATTTCGGTAAGTGTTTATTTCTTCAGCTTTGTCAGCTCTCCGCTCAGCAAGCGGATATGACCCATTTCCTCTTTAATGATATTTTCAATCCGGTTTTTGCCGTATTTTTCAGGAACCAAGTCCTTCATGCCCAGATAAAGCACAATGGAGTCCTTTTCCGCCTGAATCGCGGCCTTCAGAATGGTTTCCATGGATGAGGTATCCATGGGCTTGTCAAAAAAAACCCGGATATCGGCCAGGGCCTTGAGATATTTTTCCGCATCCCCTTCCGGGTCAAATACGGTTTCGGACTTTTCTTTTTGCTTGAGTTCCTCACGCATCTGCTCAAAGAGTTTCTTGTGATCCTTTTCCATGTCCGCAAGGTTCGTCAGCATATCCTTGTGCGACGAATCCGATACGTCTTCTGCAGCCTTGCGGTAAAATTGTTCACCATTGATCTCGATGTCTTCTGCCAGTGCAAAAACGTCATCCGCGCTGAAATCGAATGCAGCCATCATTTCCTCCTCATCTTGATGTGAATTGTCTGCAGCTTTAAAAATAATCCCTTGATGAATTTTTGCCAATCCGCTCGCCCGCAAACCTGCCGGAGTTCTGCGAATGCCGGCAAATCGTGCTTTACGGCCAGTCCGCTTTTTCGATATGGGACATCTTTTCGGCTTCGGCCACCTTTTTGATCTTATAGCCGGCATCCCGGATAATGCCGTAAAGTACCCCGCAGCCCACATCCTCCCGGTGGGCATCGCCGGCATCGGCCAGCTCCAGCATGGTTTTGACAAGCTTCAGTGTTCTTTTAATATTTTCGTTCGCCGGTTTCAATACCTGAAGTCCATAATTTGTGTGCAAGCAAGGGCAACTGCCCCATTGACGCATGCATTTCGATTTTTCAGCGGGTGCCAAACACTTATCAAATATCATGCCAATCCCGATATCCGATGCCTGCATACGGAACGCATGCCCGATCTCTGCGGCAGCAACTGAAAAATAGGCTTTTTTTGCATCCGGTTTTCATGTATCAACATGTGCCATGGAACAACTTTGTTTCATAAAGTTGCCCGAATTGACGCAGGGAACGCTGATTTCCCGCTACAAGCGTTTCCTTGCCGACGTGCGCCTGGAAACCGGCGATCTTGTCACCGCGCATTGCCCCAACTCCGGGAGCATGACCGGCTGCAGCCGCCCCGGGCAGCCGGTATATCTATCCGTCTCAGACAATCCCAAACGCAAGCTCAAATACACCTGGGAAATCATTGAAATGCCCGGATCCCGGGTCGGGGTCAACACCCTGGTGCCCAACCGGCTGGTCCGGCAATGTGCGGAAAGCGGTGTCATACCGGAACTTTCCGGCTATGACAGAATCAAGCCCGAGGTCCGCGCCGGGGATCACACACGCTTTGACCTGATGCTGACCCGGGACGATGCCGCGCGCTGCTACGTGGAAATCAAGAACTGCACCCTCGTGGAAAACGGGATCGGCTATTTCCCGGATGCCAAGACGCAGCGGGGGAAAAATCACCTGGAGGAACTTCAGCGACAGGTAAAACTGGGACACAGATGCATCATGTTTTACCTGATACAGCGCATGGATGCCCAAAGCTTCACGCCGGCCCACGGCATCGATCCGGCATACGGAGCCGAACTCCGCAGGGCGGTGGAAAACGGGGTGGAAATTTTGGTTTACGACGTGGACCTGGACCTGAGGCGCATCCGGCTCGGCCGCGCCCTGCCCTGGCGCTTATAGCGCAGTATCCGACAATTATTCAATTTCAGGCACAGCCTCCGGGTAATCCTTGATAAACCGGTACAGGGTGGCGCGTCCGACTTCCAGAAGCCTGGCAGCCTTTACCTTGTTGCCGCCGGTTTTTTCCAATGCGGCGTACACGGTCTGAACATCCAGCTTCTTTTCCGGTCCGCGGCGCCCGGCCGAGGGCTTCCGGGTGCGCAGCTCCATGGGCAGATCCGAGGGGCGAATGGCCCGGCTGCCGCACCGGACCATGGCGAATTGAAGCACATTCTGGAGCTGCCGGACGTTGCCGGGCCATTGATAATCCATCATCAGGGCCAGGGCTTCCCTGGACGGGCCTGCCGGCTGTTTGCCCCCGTGCGTCTCGGCTGATTGCCTCAGGAAATGCTCGATCAAAAGCGGGATATCATTGCGGCGCTCCCGCAGCGGCGGCAGGTGAATCGGGATGACGTTTAAACGGTAATACAGATCTTCCCTGAAAGTCCCGTTTTTGATTTCCTTTTTCAGGTCCTTGTTAGTGGCGCTGATGATCCGGGCATCCACGGATACGGTCTTTTCGCCGCCCACCTTTTCAAATTTGCCGGTCTGGAGAAAGCGCAGCAGCTTGACCTGCATCTGGTTGGAAAGCTCGGCCACCTCGTCGAGAAACACGGTGCCGCCGTGGGCAAGCTCGAACCGTCCCTTCTTGTCCCGGATGGCACCGGAAAAGGCCCCCCTGACATGGCCGAAAAGTTCGCTTTCAATCAGTCCCTCAGGAAGGGCACCGCAGTTGATGGGAACAAACGGGGCGCCCGCCCTTCGGCTTTCATTATGGACGGCCTCTGCCACCAGTTCCTTGCCTGTACCGGTTTCCCCGGAGATATGCACCGGGTAATCGTAACCGGAAAGGTCCCGGATCTGCTGAAAGATCTGGAGAATTTTATGATCGCGGCCGACAATGTTGTCAAAACCGGAAAGCTCGCCGCTTTTAAACCGGAGATTGAGCATCTCCGTCAAATCCCGGATCGATGCCAGCACGCCCATGGCCTGGCCGGATTCGCCGCGAATCAGCGAAACAGACATTTCCGCCTTGCGGGTTTGTCCGTCCCGGGTGAGAATATTGATCGGATATTCGATATGTTCAGGCAACCCTTCAGCGTAGCGCTGCTGCTTATCGTCAAAAAGGCACTGCTGGCCGCAGAAGGGTTCGCCAAAGGCATCATGGCAATCCTTGCCCAGCACGTCCTCCCGGCTGTAGCCGGTCAGGCGTTCTGCCTCGTGATTGAAGAAAAAAATCCGCCGATCCATGTCATGGGCGATAATGCCCTCCTTTAGGTGGTCCAGGATGCGGATCAGGTTCTGTTTTTCAGCCATGAGCCGGGCAAATTTTTCCTCGGACATAATCTTTTCCGCAAAACGGTTCTTAAAAATCACAATGCGCCGGGTGCATATATAAAAAGAAATCATACCACTTGTCCTGCAGTCGTCAAGAAAATGTATCATTTTTTATTGATACACCCGTTTCTCCACGGGAAGTAGGGAGATGGGGAGATAGGAAGATAGGGAAGTGGATACTCGGAAATGATTTCCTTGCTCCAGGGAGTGGTTTGTGCAGATGCATCGGGCGCGACAGCGGACGGCAGATGCGCAAGCTGCCCTGCCGGCCCGACCCTGCGAAAACCCGGGAAGACCCGGGTTTCTTTTTTGCAGGGCGCAACGGATTTAAAAAGTTACAGTAGCCGGGTCACAATACCGGCCGCACCATTTTTCTCAGGTTTTGGTGATATTGTCCTTGAGCTGGGCGATCTGAAGGCCCAGGCCGATGCATTGCTTGCCGTTCATGCAGGTTTCGGCGTCCTCGGGTTCCAGGTGGGTTGTGAGTTCATGCTGATCCTTTTTCAGATCCACGATATATGCGTTTTTTTCATTATCATAGTCCACGCTGACATCGATGCCGCACTCGCCGATATCCGGGTATATATCCTTGATTTTCGCACAGAGTTCGTCCTTGTTGTACATAATCGGCCTCCTTGATTGGGTTGCATTCACACAGTTTTTGCCTGGTCTTTTTAAAAGTATTCCCGCGGGCAATACCTGTCAAATGCGGTCATCTCCAAATATTTTTAGATCCGCGAAAATTTTGACCTAAGTCAATGCAGCCCGCACAAAACAGGTATAAAAAGGGAGATAAGAATTTACGGTGTCATCAATAATGATTAATTTGAAATAACCGGAAAAAGCAAACTTCCCATTTCACCGATGGGACGGATACAGGAGGGATCAACATGAAATGTCCGGGACAGGACAGCCGGTTCTGGAAACCGGGGGCGATTTTCGAGACCGAATGCCCGGAATGCAGAAAACCGGTGGAGTTTTTCAAGGACGACACCATGCGCAGATGTCCGAGCTGTGGGCATCGATTTGTCAACCCGAACATGGATTTCGGATGTGCTGCCTATTGCCAGTACGCCGAGCAATGTATCGGCGAACTGCCGCCGGAGCTGCTGGCCCAGCGCCAGGAACTGATGAAGGACCGGATCGCCGTGGAGATGAAAAATTATTTCGGCCGGGATTTCAAGCGCATCGGGCATGCAACCCGGGTGGCCCGGCATGCCGAAGCCATTGCCACGGACGAAGGCGGAGACATGGCAGTGATCCTGGCCGCGGCCTACCTGCATGACATCGGCATTCCCGCGGCGGAAAAGAAACACGGCAGTACTGCGGCACGCTACCAGGAAGAAGAGGGTCCGCTCATTGCAAGAGAGCTCATGACGAAACTCGGCGCACATGAAGCCTTAATCGACGAGGCCTGCGACATCATCGGCCACCATCACCATCCCCGGGACGAGGAAACCCTAAACTTCAAGGTGGTATCCGATGCAGACCGGATCGCAAACATCGAGGACGTGCAGAAGGAAAAGGAAATCTCCCGGGAGGACCTGGAAGACCGCATAAACGGCAAATTTTTCACCCGGGCCGGGCAAAAACGGGCCGAGACACTTTTTTTACATGAATCCAAATAATATCATTTTAAATAAAGAGGCATCATATGAAAACCCTGCGCAAAATCATTGAAATCGACGACGAACTCTGCGACGGCTGCGGCCAGTGCGTGCCCTCCTGTGCCGAAGGCGCCATCCAGATCATCAACGGCAAGGCCCGGGTGGTTTCCGAAAACCTGTGCGACGGCCTCGGCGCCTGTCTGGGGGAATGCCCCACGGGCGCGCTGAAAATCGTGGAACGGGAGGCCGAGGAATTTGACGAGCAAGCCGTGGAAGAGCACCTGGAAAATCTCGGCCCGTCCACCGAGCAAAAAGCCGACAGCCCTGCGTGCGGATGTCCTTCCCAGCAGGTTCACACTTTCACACAGCCCGCACCGGACACCGGATCAATCGGCTCCGGCCGGCAAAGCGCATCCGCGCTCACCCACTGGCCGATCCAGATCCGACTGGTGCCGCCCAAGGCCGAATTTCTCAAGGGCGCAGATCTGCTGGTGCTGGCCGACTGCGCGGCCGTGGCTTATCCGAACCTGCACGAGGATCTGCTCCGGGGCCGTGTCGTGATGATGGGATGTCCAAAGTTCGATGACAAGGACGCTTACGTGGCCAAGTTTACCGATATTTTCAAGCAGGCACAGATCCGCTCGGTGACCACCGTGACCATGGAAGTGCCCTGCTGCAGCGGTATGCCCACCATAGTGGAAAAAGCCATGAAATCCGCGGGCAAACAGGTGCCCCATCAGGAAATCGTGATCCGGGCCAACGGCGAGGTGCTCGAGCCAGCCCGGGCCTGAAAGGGCAGTACGCCTTATTCCGCTTCCGCACCAGGGTTGACCGAAAGCACCGGGCACGGGGCGCGGCGCACCACCCGGTCCGTGGTGGAACCCACCAGCAGGCTTTCCACCATGCCGCGGCCCCGCACGCCCAGGACAACCAGGTCAATTTCATGGCGCTCGGCATAGGCCACGAGCTCTGCATACGGTTTGCCCACCAGCACGCTGGTTTTAAGCCTCACGTTACGGTTCAGGTCTTGCTCGGGAACCATGGCCCTGAGCTTTTCCGTGATCGAAAAATGGAAATCCTCCTCGAGCTGATCACTGGATTCCGGCGGAAACTTCGGATCCTCCTTGTAATCGTCGGGCTCGACCACGTGTACAAGATGAAGCTCGGAGGCCATTTCCCGGGCCAGGTTCAGGCTGCATGAAAATGCTGCGTCGGCATGCCCGGAAAAATCGCACCCCACCAGAATCCGCTTGAAAGGAATTTCCTGGCGGGGTAGTGTTTCGGTTTCCTCGGCGGTTCGCAAAACCAACAGCGGAGCATTCAGGGTGCGCATGAGCCGCTCTGTCACAGAGCCCAGAAACAACCGGCGCAGACCGGATCTGCCGTGAGTGGCGGTGATCACCAGATCAATGCCGTATTCCGCGGTCAGCCGGGTAATCTCTTCTGTGGTATGACCAAAGGCTACCAGGGGCGTGGATTCCACCGGCGCATCGCTTAACTGGTTTTCAATCTCCTGGCGGGCAAAATTCTTGAACCGCTGCTGCTGGGTGATGGGATCGAACACGGCTTCACCGTACACGGAAATGGTCGGCAAATCAATCACATGGCAGACATAGAGCGCTGCATTGAGCTCCTTTGCCAGATCGATGCCGTAAGGCACAACCATGCGGGATATATCCGAAAGATCCGTGGCGCAAAGAATACGGTCGATTTTCGTTTTCATGGGCGGGCCCTCCTTGGTTACAGATCAGCGCACAAAGAAACCTCCATTTCAGTTTGAAAATAACACACCCAACCGCTGCC
>CAZTHW010000032.1:0-16140 GCA_964613595.1 uncultured Desulfobacteraceae bacterium
CCCCGGGGGCCCACCAGCATCACGCCCTTGGGCACTTCGGCCCCGAGGTCCCGGATTTTGCCCGGATCCTTGAGAAAGGAAACCAGTTCGGAAAGCGCGGGTTTGCCGTTTTCATGCTATGGCTTCATCAGCGACACGTAATTAAAGGCTTCTGCGGCGGGACTTGGGCTGGAATATCTGCTTGTATGCCTGATCCGCATCAAAGCCATCATATCCGGCTTCCTCCAGCCCCTCGGAGAGATCCTGGATGGTTTTTGTTCCCACACCGGGCCAGCACAGCACGGCTTTGACATTTTCCAGATCCGCCAGTTGCTGGGGGGTGTTGAGTATCTTTTCGCCGAGGCATTTGCGAACCACGTTATAGGTATGCGTGCCGATGTATTCAATAAACGGGTATTCAAAGGCTGCTTTGCGATAGCGGCATTCCCGGTAATAGGCCTGCTGGACATTGGCAAGGCCCATATTGAACTGCTCGGCTATTTCCGCCCATACATAGCCTTTCAGCCGCATTTCAAAGATTTTTTCGATCCGTTCCCTGTTTTCCGAATTGGCGTATCGCCGCAGTCTTGCCATCTTTATTCTCACTTTTTACGATTTTCGGTTTCTCGGAAATATTCCCATTTCACATGCATTGAACATTGCTCTAAAATATCAAACCATATATCCAATAAATTATCCAAAATTTCCGCTTTCGTCAAGTTTATATGATGTCATTTGTTTTCATTACAACCCGATACATAAAGATGCGCATTTACAGGATTTGTGCAACCCGGCAGAAAATTTGACAGAAATGAAAAACCGGATTACCATATACAAACCATAAGTCAAGCGTCACGGTAGAAAACCCGTTTGCAGGATTTTGCAATACTAACCAGAAGTGCAGACAAGGACAGGATATGGAAAAAAAACAGGCCCCGGACAAAACAAATACAAAATCCAGTCCGGAAGAAAGCTGGTTCCACCTGGATGTCCATCCTCAGGTGTTTTTTATTTCAGCAGCCCTGATTATCCTGTTTGTCGTGGCCACCATAATCTTCCAGCAGTACATGGGAGATATCTTCCAGCAAATGCAAAACAGGATATCCGAGTATGCCGGATGGCTGTTTATCTGGACGGTCAATATCTTACTGGTTTTTATCCTGGTGCTGCTTGCAGGAAGGTTCGGAGACATCAGGCTGGGCGGGCCCGATGCCCGACCGGAATTTTCCACCCTGGGATGGTTTTCCATGCTTTTTTCCGCAGGCATGGGCATAGGTCTGCTCTTTTACGGAGTGGCAGAGCCAATGTTCCATTATACGGCCAATCCCCTGACCGAACCGGGCACAACAGAATCTGCCAGGAAAGCCATGGATCTAACGTTTCTGCACTGGGGACTGCATCCATGGGCGATTTATGCCGTGGTCGGACTTTCCCTGGCCTTTTTTACATTTAACAAAGGGCTGCCCCTGTCCATCCGGACCGCCTTTTACCCGCTTTTGGGGGAACGTATCTACGGCTGGGCCGGCAATACAATCGACATCCTGGCCACCGTGGCAACGCTTTTCGGCGTGGCCACATCCCTGGGGCTCGGCGTCCAGCAGGTCAACGCCGGTCTCGACTACCTGCTGGGCATCGGGCAATCCCCGATGATCCAGGTGATTCTCATTGCATGCATTACCGGGGTGGCCACCTGGTCGGTAGTCAAGGGCCTGGACAAGGGCATCCGCCGGCTGAGTGAAATCAACATCTGCTTTGCCGCGCTTCTGGCTCTTTTCGTGTTGCTGGTGGGGCCCACGTTGTTTGTGATGGATGCGCTGCTTGAAAATATCGGGTACTATCTCCAGCATCTGCCTCAATTGAGCACATGGAACGAAACCTACGAGCATACTGAGTGGCAGCAGGGGTGGACCATTTTTTACTGGTCCTGGTGGATCGCGTGGTCCCCGTTTGTGGGCATGTTCATTGCACGGGTTTCCTTCGGCCGCTCGATCCGCCAGTTCATCCTGGGCGTACTTCTGGTGCCCACGATGGTAACTTTCCTGTGGCTCACCATTTTCGGAAACACCGCACTTTTTATTGAAATGTTCGGCGGGGGCGGCATTGCCAGGGCAGTACAGGAAAACATCCCGGTTTCCCTGTTTGTGCTGCTGGAAAATTTTCCGCTCTCAGTGTTCACATCCAGCTTGTCAATTGTTGTGATCATAACTTTTTTTGTAACATCGTCAGACTCGGGGTCCATGGTAATTGACATAATAACCTCGGGCGGCAATCCCAATCCGCCGGTGCTCTCCCGGCTGTTCTGGGCGATTCTGGAAGGCGTAGTGGCCGCCTCGCTGCTGTTGGGCGGCGGCCTGGTGGCCCTGCAGACCGCCACGATCACCACGGGGCTGCCGTTTGCCCTGGTGCTGCTGGGTATGTGTTTCGCCCTGTATCGCGGCCTGTCCGAATACGCCGCACCCAAGGAAATCCGCATAGGTGACAGGGAAACCCGGGAGTTTCGCATCAAGTCCAAGCCGCCCCTGGACAAGACATTCGGCCGGCGGCGGCTGTGGTAGGGTAAATCAAGATATCAATTCAAAGGGGGAAGCCGTGATTCGTGCAATCCGTATTCTGGCAACAGCCATAACAATCTGCATCGGCACGTTATTTTTGCTCAGCGGCCCCGGAGTTCAGGCAGCAGATACACCCCGGTCCATCCGGCTGGCACATACAGACTGGTCGTCTTCGGTGGCCTCGGCCAACCTGATCAAGGCGGTATTTGAAGAAAAACTGGGAATAAAATGTGAACTGGTATCCATGAATGTCGATAAAATGTGGGCTGCAGTGGCCGAGGGCAAGGTGGACGCCACCCTCTCCGCCTGGCTTCCCGACACCCACGCCCATTATTATGAACGCTTCAGCGAAAAGGTTGTAAACCTGGGCCCCAACCTGGAAGGCACCAAGATCGGACTGGTGGTCCCGAATGTCACCCTGGGCCGGCTGACTGCAGGCACCGGCATCCAAAACAAACCATATATGGACATCGATTCCATCACGGAATTAAAGGCGCATGCAGACAAATTCAACCACCGGATTATCGGCATCGAGCCAGAAGCCGGAATCATGCGCAAAACCCGGGAGGCCATGGAAGCCTACGGCCTGGAGGGGGAATTCCGGCTCGTGGAATCCAGCGAGGTCTCCATGGTGGCCGAAATCTCCAATGCCATACGGCATCAAAACTGGATTGTGATTACCGGATGGCTGCCGCACTGGATCTTTGCCCGCTGGAACCTGAAATTCCTGGACGACCCGCAAGGCGTTTACGGCGAAAGCGGACATATCAATACCATTGTCCGCCAAGGGCTTCAAGCGGATATGCCCCGGGCCTACCGGCTTCTGGACAACTTTTTCTGGAAGCCCGAGGACGCAGGCCAGTTGATGATGTGGATCCAGGAGGACAAGGGACAATTTCCATATGAAAAAGCACTGCGGTGGATTCGCTCGCACCCGGACAGGGTTGAAAAATGGATCCCATAGCCCGGACACCGCAGTGAAGGGAAACGTTTTTTTGTCATATCCGCTTCTGCAAGTCGATACAGGCATCCCACTGTTAAATTAAAAAGGAACTCCCATGCTCCAGGACATTTATTACCAATACAAGGGCGCGGTCATGATGCTGTTTAAAAGGGAAGGCCAAGAAATTGCCTTCCTGGGAACAGCCTTTTTGATCCACAAAAATGGATACCTGGTGACAGCCGCACACCTGATTGCCGACCGGGCAGAACTCATGGTGCTACCCATGGAAGAGACAAGCGGGTTTGCCCCGGTGGGGGCGGAAAGCGTGGCCCCCATTTCCGTGGAAATCCGCCGGATCGACCGGAAGTGCGACATTGCCCTGCTCAAATTCGTCCAGGAAATCGAGGTTTCCATGCCCGAACATATCATGGGCATACCCGGGGAAGTGCCCACTGGAAACTCGGTTGCCTGCCTGGGCTTCCCCTTCGGTCATTACCACATATACACCCATTTGATAAAACAGGCGGTGGTCAGCGCCAGGATCCTGTCCGGCAATGAAACCCGAATTTTCCTTTTTGACACCATGGTACACGACGGCACCCGGGGCGCCCCCCTGATCAACCTGTATGACGGCCGGATCATCGGGGTGGTCGGCGGCCGATTCGAGCCCCAGGAACTCATGCCCCAGAAGCTTGACCGCAGCGAAACCCCCATAAGAACAAACATCTCCTATGCGGTCTCCATTGATCACGCCTCAAAACTCATGGAGGACGAAGTCCTTACCATTGTGTAGACCCCGCAAGTTGTTCCGGCGAACCGGCACGCCTGAATTCATTCCCATGCCTCCGGAGCGGGAAAACCCGCTTATCATGGGGATCGGAATCGAGAGGAAAAATACCGACCGCGGCAATGACTCGCGGGTTGCTTGTTTTTGCTTTTCAGATCCGCTGTGTCCTGCAAAAAAAGAAATGCGACTCTTCCCGGGTTTTCGCAGGGTCGGGCCGACGGGGCTGCCGCAATTGTTTTCGGTTTTACAAAGCCGGTGCTTTGCGGTATGATGCTGCATATGTTCCGGGCCGAACCGCAAACCCCACAGGACGCAAAAAATGCATGAACTGCCGGTAACCGAAAGCATTCTCAACATCATTCTCAAGCACGCGGAAAAAAACCGGGTCAGCCGGGTTGTGTCCGTTACGCTGCACATCGGGGAGTTAAGCGACCTGGAAAACCAGTGGGTCCAGCATTACTTTGATTACCTGAGCAAAGACACCCCGGCTGCGGGCGCCGTGCTGAAAATCGAACGGATTCCCATCACTCTCAAGTGCCGCAACTGCCAGCACACCATAAAAATCCGAAAAGAGGAGATGGGCACCTTGAGCTGCCCGGAATGCGGCACTGAAGGAGACTTTTCCCTTGTCTCGGGCAGGGAATACTATATCAAGGAAATGGAGGCGATGTAATGGACGAAATCAAGCTCATCGAGGTAAAAGAAGACATCCTTTCCGACAACGACGAAGCTGCCCGCAAGCTGCGCGACAAGCTG
Source organism: uncultured Desulfobacteraceae bacterium (assembly GCA_964613595.1). Taxonomy (GTDB): domain Bacteria; phylum Desulfobacterota; class Desulfobacteria; order Desulfobacterales; family Desulfosalsimonadaceae; genus Desulfosalsimonas. The sequence goes on from CAZTHW010000032.1 coordinate 5,018, forward strand.
CGCCGGGACAGGTGTTTTGCCGTCAACCTCATGTCCTCGCCCGGGGCGGGCAAGACTTCTTTGCTGCTCCAGACCATCGCCGCATTAAAGGACGAATTCAAAATCGGGGTCATCGAAGCGGATATCGATTCCATGGTGGATGCCGAAAAAATCCGGGAAACCGGCGTAACCGCGGTTCAACTCCGCACCGGCGGCTTCTGCCACCTGGATGCCGCAATGGTCAAAACCGGTCTTGAGGGTCTGGGATCGGAATTCTTTGACCTGGTATTCATTGAAAATGTCGGCAACCTGGTCTGTCCGGCAGAATTTGACACCGGCGCCATTAAAAACGCCATGATCTTAAGCGTGCCCGAAGGCGATGACAAGCCGCTGAAGTATCCCCTGATGTTTACACGGGCCGACGTACTGCTGGTCAACAAAATCGACATGATGGAGCTGTCCGATTTTGACCCGGCCGCCTTAAAACAGCGCGTTGAGAACCTGAATCCCGGTATGCCGACATTTGAAATCTCGGCCAAAACCGGCCGGGGCATGGCATCCTGGACGGACTGGATACGCCGGGAAATCAAGGATTTTGCTTGACAAATTGCCGCCGGTGTAGTTTAATTTATAAAAATTACCAATAATTGGCTCTTTTTTAACGATACAGGGCTGTGGCAGGGGGGGTCATATCCTTTCTACCCACTCCGACTCGGCAGATGATGATGCAAGATGACGGCAATGAAAAAAAAGATCCCGGCACGCAGACGGATGAAACGCAATTCGATGTAAAGATCCGCTTCGAAGACGAAAACGGGGTTCAATACGGGGACTCTGCTGCACAGCAACCGGAAAGCGCCGAAAACAGCGGGCCGGACCTCATGGATGCGATAAACGATCTTCGGCAACAAATGCAGGCACTTTCCAATGAATTCGAGGCCAAGCTCAAGTACGACCAGCACAAAAACAAGATCATTGACGGGCTTCACCAGGACCTGCAGGGATACCGGGAAGGCCTTATCAAAAAGCACTTCCACTCCATGATTACCGATGCCATCAAGATCGTGGATGACATCCGGAAAATGAAAACCCATTATGAAGACGAACCCCCCACCGAAGAAACCCTGCCCACCCTGTTAAAATTTCTGGAAGACATCGCCTCGGATATTGAAGACCTGTTTTCATGGCAGGGCGTGGTGCCGTTTACCTGCGGCACGCAATATTTTGACAGTACCCGCCAGCGCGTTGTCAAAAAAATCGAAACATTTGATCCGGATATGGACAAAAAAGTTGCCGCCAGCATCCGGCCGGGATATGAATGGGACGACAAGGTGCTCCGGCCGGAAATGGTGGCTGTTTATGTATACAACAATGAAAGCGTACAAGAAGGCAGCACACACTGATGGACAAGAATATCAAGCGGATATACGGCATCGACCTTGGCACCACCTACTCCTCCATTGCGTATGTGGATGAATACGGCAAGGCCGTGATCATCCCAAACGCGGAAAATGAGCGGGTAACCCCCTCGGTGGTGTTTTTCGATGAAAACAACGTCGTAGTCGGTGAAGTGGCCAAAGAAAGCGCCAAACTGTATCCCAACGAGGTGGTCAGCTTTATCAAGCGATCCATGGGCGAGCCGAATTTCATCTTCGAGTATGGATCCGAAACCTACCGGCCGGAGGAAATCTCCTCCTACGTATTGAAAAAGCTGGCCCAGGATGCCGCGCAATACATGGGGGAAAAAATCACCGACGTGGTCATTACCTGCCCGGCCTATTTCGGAATCAACGAGCGAGAGGCCACGCGCAAGGCCGGCGAAATTGCGGGCTTCAACGTGCGCCAGATCATCAACGAACCCACAGCCGCCGCCATTGCCTACGGCTCCCTGGATACCTCCCAGGATCGTGTGGTACTGGTATACGACCTGGGCGGCGGCACATTTGACGTCACCATGATCGACATCCGCAAGGATTCCGTGGAAGTGATCTGCACCGGCGGGGATCACAACCTGGGCGGAAAGGACTGGGACGACCGGATCGTAACTTACATGGTGGAAAAATTCCAGGAAGAAACCGGCATTGAGGAGGACATCCTCGACGATCCGGATACCTGGCAGGATCTGCAGCTTTCAGCGGAAAAAGCCAAGAAAATTCTCAGCCAGCGACCCAAAACCCCTGTATCCATTACTCACGGCGGCCAGCGGGTCAAGTTGATCATCGAACGGGAAAAATTCGAGGAACTCACCGAGGACCTGCTGGAGCGTACCGTGGACTTCACCCGGGAAATGCTCCAGACCGCACGGGACAAGGGATATTCGGGCATCGACGAAATCATTCTGGTCGGCGGAGCTACGCGCATGCCCCAGGTGGCCGGACGCATTGAAAATGAATTCAGCATGAACGCCAAGGTATTTGACCCGGACGAGGCCGTGGCCAAGGGTGCGGCCATATACGGATGGAAGCTCGCTTTAAATGACGACCTGGTGCGCAGGATCTCTGAGAAAACCCGGAAAACGATTGAGCACCCGGAAAATCTCTCGGAGATGATTGAAAAAAGAGAAATTTCCGCCGAGGACTTCAAAATCGCGGCCCAGGAACTGGCAGACGATACCGGCTACACGCTGCCCTCTGTGGAAAACGCCATGCTGCGGGTTAAAAACGTCACCAGCAAAAGCTTCGGGGTGGTGGCCCACAACCCCACGGACGAACAGATCGTCTTCAACCTGGTGCTCCGGAATACGGCTGTGCCGGTTAACGTGAAAAAGAAATTCTTCACCGCAGTGGAAAATCAGAAAACCGTGCTGATCCAGATCATGGAAAGCGAAACCAGCGATATCGAGGTTCCCATCGAACATGCAGAAGAAATCAAGACCGCAGTGCTCCACCTGCCCCCGAACCTGCCGGCGGATCTGCCCATTGAAATCACGTTTGATCTAAACGACGAGGGGCAACTCCATATTACGGCAGAGGAAACCAGTGAACAAAGACAGGTAGAGGTGGTGCTTGACACGGCATCCGTAATAAGCGGCGAAGAATTGGAAAGGGCCAAGGAAAGATCCCAGAGCCTGGTGGTGCATTGATTGGCCCATTTAATCAACAATCCGGGCACAATGCCTGACAAACGCCCGTATTTTACCCGCCCCGGGCCCGAAAGCCCTGTTTCCCAGGTCGGCACCTGTCCATGGCGCCGGATAAAGACATCGAATCATTCATAGGTTTATGGAACGCGAAAATTTTTACATTCTGCTCGAACTGCCCTGTGACCCGCCCGAGACCAACCCGGAGGTCATTGAAAAGGCCATTTCCAAAAAACAGTCCGAATGGAGCCGCCTGCGCAATCATCCCACCAAGGGATTGCATGCCCAGAAATACATCAACATGATCCCGGAAATCCGCCGGATCATGCAGGATGAAGCCCTGCGCGCCAAGGAAGCCGAGGCGGCAAAGCGACTTCTGGCAAAAGACAAGGAAAGCAGGCACCCGGAGATCGACCGACATATCGATATTCTCATGGGCAAGGGGCATATTACCCCGGAAGAAAAAGCCAAGCTTGCCAAGGTTCACGGCTTTCGCGAAAGTGAAATCCAGGATCGGATCAACGCCCGGAAAAACGCCAGTTACCACCGGATCGACCAGCAGATCACCCTGCGCATGGCCAAGGGCTATCTGACCGAATCGGAAATCGAAAAAATCGCCAAGCGCAACTCAGCCAGGGTCGAAGACATCCGCAGCCGGATCCGCTGCCCCATCCACAAAACAGACAACGATCCGGAAACCCCGAAGCCCAGGCAACTGGACCGTTCCCTTGAGAAAACCATCCGGGACAACCTGAAACTGTTAAACAAATCCTCCCTGTACGATTTCCTGGAACTGCCGGAAAGCGCCGACCTGAAAAGCCTCCAGAACGCGGCCGCCCGCAAAAAAAAGGAGCTGACACACAGCAGCAAAAAAGACGCCGTGGCCACGGCCACCAGCACCCTGGCAGGCCACTGCATCACCATATTCAAATCAGAACAGTCCAGAACCGCCTATGATGTCAGCCTGGCCAAGACAAAACTCTCGGAACTCGATTCCGATATCGACATTGCCGGGATCAACGGAAAGCTCCGGCCTGAATACTTCGAGATCCTGGTGGGCAAAGCCATGGATTTCGGCATGGAACGCGACGAGGCGGAAAAATACATCAAGGCGTACTGCCGCCGGAAAAACTGGACTGTTGAGGCGGCCCCGAAAAAACGGCGCAAATATCTCCTGGCCGCGGTCGCGGCAGCCGGGCTTGTCGTTGTGCTGGCAGCGGCCGGGACAATATACTATGTTCAGCACCAAAAGCAGGTGCGGCAGGCCGCCTATGACCGGACGATCCAACAGGTCCGGGACAAAGACGAACCGCAAGCCAAAATCGATGCGCTGCATGCATTTATCAATAATCACGGCAGCGCGGACGGTTACGGACAATACATCGATCAGGCCCGCCGGCGCATTGAGCAAATCAACGACAACATGGCCGAAAACCGATACAGGAACTTTACCGCCGCCGTGGAAGAACTGGCTGGAAAAGGCAAACACCAGGCGGCCATTGAGGCGTGCCGGCAGTATCTGGGGCAAAATCCGCCGGCAAAATACGCAAACAAGGCCAAATCCAGGATCAACGAACTGAAAAACCGGATTGAAAAACAGGATTTTGAACAGTTAAAACAAATAATGGTTGACGCTTCGGCACCGGAAAAAATCGCGGCCATCACCGAATATCGGGAAAAATACCCCGAGGGCGCCCATTTGGATCAAGTCTCGGAGATGCTCTCCGAGATCAGCGGGGAGTATTATATTTTTGTCAGAAACGAGCTTGAGACCTGTGAAAAACAGGAGAACTGGCAGCGATGCGCCGGGCTCTGCGAAAGCTACATCAGCCGCTATGACAACGCCTATGCAGACAAGCTCCAAAACCGGCTGGCGGACTACCGGAAAAAGATCAAGCAGGACAGGGTATTTACCGCTCTTCGCAGGAAGGCCGAAAATTTCGGCACCGATTATGCCGCTGCCATCAAGATGTACAAGGACCACCTGTCGGCCTACCCCGAAACCCCGATCGCCGGCCGGATCCGGGCCGAGATCGACAAGCTGCAGCAAAAACAGCGCGAAAAAACCATCGCGGAAGCCAGTGCGCAGTTCCGGAATCTGCTGGCACAGACCGGCAAGCGCTACGCGGAAAACCCCGAGGGCGTCGTGCGCGATGCAAAAACCGGCCTGATGTGGCAGTTGCTGGACACCACGCTGACCCGGCCCGAGAAATGCATGACTTTTGAAAAAGCCCGGGAATACGTAAAAAATCTTTCCACCGGGGGGTACACGGACTGGCGGCTGCCCACGCCAGAGGAGCTGGCCGGTATTTACAAGAACGATCCCGTTTTTCCCGCAATGAAAGAAAAATGGTACTGGAGCTCGGAAAGCTATTCCAGTTACGATGACGGCTGGCAAAAGATTGTGGACACGGTGAGCAACACGCAAGGCGGCAGCCGGCAAATCAAGCGCCGGGATTCCCGGGAATGCGGTGTCGTGCGGGCGGTTCGGGATTGAACTGATGTGCCTTCCCGGCCCGGTTCTGGAAATGGCGGATGCGGGGGGCAGCCCTTGAATTTTTCCGCCGTCTGGCCGAGTCCCCCGAATTTCACGGCATCATTGCAACAAACCTGATGAGCTCCGCGGATTTCAAGGCGCTTTTGGGCGCTCAGTGCCCGCCGATGCTGGTCTATTTTCACGAAAATCAGTTGACCTACCCCCTGATCCGCCAGAAAGAAGGCGAACTGGTGGAAAAGCTTGCCGACATCCTGCTGCGCCCGGATACTTACGAACCGGCCCGAAAGGCCATTGCTGCGGCCATGCGCGCATTTTCCTGGCAGCACCGAATCGCCGACTTTGACACCGAACTCGAAACCCTCGCCGAACCCGGGCCGGGCACGGAGAGATGAAAAATATTATTGACAACCCGATTTGATTTCTTTATGTTGCTTGGACATCTCGGGGCTGTAGCTCAGTTGGGAGAGCGCTTGAATGGCATTCAAGAGGTCAGGGGTTCGACTCCCCTCAGCTCCACCACCCAAGCCTGAATCAAACCGGAAAGCCCGAAGCTTTCCGGTTTTTTTATGCCTTTCAAAAACACGGCCCCGATTTGTGCTGAAGAATCAATTTTCCTCTCTTCTCACGTTTTTCGCCTGGGGCCCCCGATCGGTTTCTTCAACCTCGAAACTCACGCTTTCACCTTCGTTGAGGGTTTTGAACCCATCCTGGTTAATCCCGGAAAAATGGACAAAGACATCCTGGTCTTTTTCTTCGTCCTTGATAAAACCAAATCCCTTTTTTTCGTTAAACCATTTTACTGTGCCACGTGCCAAAACTTAACCTCCTTTGAATAAATGAGTCGGTGCATCAATCCGCCCCCCACCGACGAACGGGGCTTATAAAACCAACTTTGTGCTACAACAGGCAAACTGTCAATAAATAATCGAAATTTGTTTCCGCTACTGCTTTCGACGGTCCGAGTCCCAGCCATACGGTATCGAGCCGGTTGCGGCCGATCAAATGAACCAGGCCGGCTTCCCGGCGCTTACAGGCCCGGGTCTTCTGTTGCGGGCACGATCTGTTCTTCAGCGCCTCCGGTTTCAACGCTTTCATCGGCCTCGACGGTTTCAACGGATTTATTTTCCTGCTTGCGCAGCTGTTTTTCTGCCTTTTTTTGTTTCTTGGCCAGTTCTTTCTGGCGCTTTTTGAACTGGTAATGAGATTTTGCCATAATTTTTCCTTTCCCGGAAGTGCCCGGAAGGATAAGCCGGATGATCATAACAGGCCGTTTCCACCCGGTATCATTGCTGCTTTATGCAAATGCAGACGAAAAAAGGCACCTCCCGGATTGCCAGGAGGTGCCCTTTTATAAGCGTTACTTTAAAAACAGATTACTCGGTTGTCACGTTGGCAGCGGCCGGGCCTTTTGCGCCCTGCTCGATGTCAAAGGTCACGCGTGCGCCTTCTTCAAGAGAGCGAAAACCAGACGCGTTGATTGCGCTGTGATGCACGAATACATCCGGTCCATTTTCCTGCTCAATGAAACCAAAACCTTTGTGGTCATTAAACCACTTTACTGTTCCGTTTGCCATGATACCATCCTCCTTTCATTAAATTATCAAGATCTTAAACTGGAGGATGACACATTCAAAATGAACATTACGCCCCTTCAGGAAAAAATCGCCCCGGCAACCAAAGCCGGGGCCTCGTTGATTACAATTAATATAACACATTTCACGGCAAACGCAAGCAAATTCGAAAATCATAAGAACTCTTCCCGCCATGCCGCTGCAATCCTTTAAAAAACGGGACGTTGTTTGGAATCCCCTTTTTTGCCGGGCCGATCCCGCCAAGACGGAGCCGTATCTGAATTGCGCTTTTGGCCGGAGATTATTATAATTGCAGAAAAAACCGGCATACCGACAACCCCCAAAAAAAGGAGTTTTTGATGAAATACCTGATCATTATTGCTGTAGCGGCGGCTGCCATTGTTTTTTATCTGCGCATGCAAAAAAGGGATGCATCCGTGGACACCAATCAAGTCGATGCAACCTATGTATGCGATGTCTGCGGGGAACATGAATGCATCTGCCGCAAAGAAGACCCCGAAGAACCGTAAAGCCGCTGTTATTAAACGTCCGCGCCCCAAGGCGAAAGTAGCGGAAATTCCCGTCGCAAAAAACCCCGCGGATCCCGGGCCATCGGATTTGAGTCCGCCGCCGGTATTGACGGAAAACCCGCGCCTGGTTCAGGCATTATATGTTCAGGCGATATATAAGGATTGACAAAAACGGACTGAACAAATACGAATAATGGTTACACAGTGCGGGAACTCCGGGTGCTTCCGCCATATAACACCTACGCAAGATCACAAAAGAGGAAATGCATGCTCAGCTCAATGCGCAAAAGCGCCGGTTCGTGGATGATCAAAATACTTCTGGGAATGATCGTGTTGGCTTTTGTTTTCATGGGCGCAGGCTCTTACTGGGCCGGCCGCCGCAACACCGTGGCAAATGTGAATGGCGAGCCCATCAGTGTCAATGAGTACCAGCAAACCTACCAGCGGATGATGCAGAACCTGGAGCAGCGCTTCGGCAACCAGCTGGACCAGGACATGATTGATATGCTCAACCTCAGGGAGCAGGCCCTGGACCGATTGATCGAAAAGCGCCTGCTGATGCAGGTGGCCGAGAAAAACGACATCCGGTTGCCCGACGACGTGCTGGCCCGCTCAATCACCAGTCTGCAGGTTTTTCAAAACAACGGGCAATTCGACCCGGAACTCTACAAGCGCGTGCTCAACCAGAACCGGCTTTCGCCCGGGAGTTTTGAAACCCTGCAGAAAGAGGCCATGCTCACCAGCATGCTCAAGAATTTTGTGAGCAACGCAGTACCGGTATCCGAGGCCGAGGCCCGTGCTTGGTATAAATGGCAGAACACAGAAATCAAAATCGACTACGCGGAATTTGCCCGGCAGGACTTTGCCGATGTCACGGTAACCAAGCAGGAGGTGGCGAAATATTTTGAAGAACACAAAAAAGAATACAAAACCCGGTCCAAGGTCAAAGCCCGATACATCCGCTTTTCCCCGGAGGATTACCGCGGGGAGGTAAAGATTTCGGAACCAGCAATCCGGGATTATTACCAGTCCCATCAATCGGAATTCACCTCAGAGGAAACAGTTACCGCGCGCCATATACTGCTCAAGATGCCCCGGGATGCAGAGGAAAAAACCGTGGCGCAAACCCGCAAAAAGGCAGTGGAAATCTATAACAAGGCCCGCTCCGGCCGGGATTTTGCAGAACTGGCCCAAAAATTTTCCGAGGGACCGAGCGCCTCTGAAGGCGGCTATCTTGGGACCCTGAAAAAGGACGATACAGTCAAGCCTTTTGCAGAAAAAGCTTTTTCCATGGCGGCCGGGGAAATCAGCGAACCCGTGCGCACCCGTTTCGGTTTCCACGTCATCAAGGTGGAAGAACACCGGCAGGCTTCGGTAAAACCGCTGGAAGCTGTCAAGGACAAGATCCGGGACAAACTGGCGCTTCAAAAAGCCCGGGATAATGCCTATGATGAGGCGCTGTCCGTCTACGACATTTCATTTGGCGGAGACGACCTGGTAAAAAATGCCAAGGACATGGGGCTTGATCTGAGAACCACCGGCTTTTTCACCCAAAGCCGGGGGCCCGAAGACCTGGAGAATGCCGGCAAATTCGCTGAAACCGCCTTTGCCCTCCCCCTGGAGGAAATCAGCGAGGTAACGGAAATCGGGGGTGCGTTCTTTTTGATCCAGCCTGTTGAAAAACAGGAATCCCACGTACCGGAACTGGCATCCGTTTCGGAAAAAGTTCGGCGTGATCTCAAGCGGGAAAAACAAAAACAGGCAGCGCAGCAAGCGGCCCGGGACTTCCTGGCCCAAGCGCGGCAGAGCGGGGATTTTAGCGCAGCAGCACAAGACGCCGGCGTTAAGATTCAAACCACCGATTTTTTCAAGCGCGGCCAGCCCGTCCCGGATATCGGCCAGAGCCGGGATCTGGCTTCAGCGGCATTTTCCCTGAGTGCGGACAACCCTTTGCCGGATGCGCCCGTGGCAAAAAAGGCCACCTTCTACGTCATCCACCTGAAGGAGAAAAAACAGCCCGGTGCCACTGAGTTCCAGGCAAAAAAGGAGGAGACGATTTCGCAGCTTGCGTCCCGCAAGCGCCAGCAGACCGTGAACAAATGGGTGGCTGTGCTCAGGCAGCAAAGCGATATCGAAATATCAGACCGGTTTTCAGATTACAGCAAATGATGAGATGGGTATCCTGAAAAAAGACAAAGGCCCGTTGCCCCAGGAATCTTATCTGGTCAAACGGTGCCCGGAATGCTTCGTCACGCTGCCGATTGACGCCAGGCAATGCTTTTCATGCAAGGCCAAGGTGGGCAAGGTAAACCGCCACGGCATGGCCGAGCGCCCGGTCAACTGGTTTGCGTACCTCACCTGCATACTGGCCTGGGCGGCATTGATTTTCTACATTAAGTGGGCCTTTTTCTAACCTAAATTGAGCGTTTCAAATTTTTACACGGATCAATATTTTGTATTTTTTTAAGGAATTAAGTCATTTTCAGGTGTTAAAATTTGAAACCCTCCGGGATTTCCAATTTTGCCGCATCTACTGCGTCAGATGCAGTCTCGCATAGTCCACTATAGCTTGTCTGCATCTTCCTTGTATCTGCGGTAAACTTAAAAATCGCTCAATTTAGGTCTAAATTGCCTACCGGGCAATCATCGCCCGCATCATGTCTCCGGAATTTTCGGCATGGTCGGCAATATTGCCGATGATTTCGGCCAGGCGCACCAGGTGAAACACGGTAATGGGATCGCTATGATGGTGGAAAATCTTGCGGGTAAGGGCATATTCCCGCTGATCCGCGTCATGCTCCATCTGCCGGATGTTTGAAACAATTCCCTTGACCTTTTTGCGTTGCTTTTCCGAAAAATTCTTGAAATACGTCCGGGCCTCGCCCACCATGCGGCTTAATTCCTCTGTCGGCTCAATTGCCGCGTCCACCAGGAGAAAGAAATCCCGCTCCAGCACTTCAGGGATCCCGTTGTCGGTGCGATGAGAAAGCCAGTTCAGCGCTTCCTGCACCGAATCGAGCACCTTGTCCTGTTCTCGCAAATACTGAAACAGCTTGAACTTCTCCACCGGCATCATCACGCCCTTTGGCAGATGGCCCCGGATGCGCCGCTTGATCGCATCTGCGTCATGCTCTATCCGAATCACTTCCTGGCGGTGTTCCTCGAACACCTCACAGCGCGAGGAGGCATAGCATTCCATGGCCTGCTGAAACGCCCATGCACACTCCTTGACCTTTTCGGCATGATCCTGCAGGTCGTCAAAAGGGGACGTAATAAATATGGAAAAAAACGGAATACGCATGCAGCCGCCTCCTTAGAACGGAAATTACAAAATGAATGAAAAAAACTTGAAAATCAACATGCTGGTTGCCGCTGCCATGGGAACGGTCAGTACCCAATATAACATAATCCGAAAGATAATGCCAAAATTAACAGCTTCCAGTCCCCTGGCCAGCCCGACGCCCATG
>CAZTHW010000033.1:0-15710 GCA_964613595.1 uncultured Desulfobacteraceae bacterium
TCCCACCGGCGTTGTCAGCCAGATTTATACCCGGTGCTTTGGCTGCCGGTACTGCATGGCGGCATGCCCCTATCATGCACGCAAATTCAACTGGTGGGATCCGGTATGGCCGGCAGACATGGAAAAATACTTAAATCCGGACGTCTCGGCCCGGATGCGGGGAGTGGTGGAGAAGTGCTCGTTTTGTTACCACCGGTACCAAAAAGCCCGAGACAAGGCTTATGTGGAAGGCAGGGATGAAATCGCGGAAAATGAATACCAGCCCGCCTGTGCCGAGGCCTGCCCGACCCGGGCCATTACCTTCGGGGATCTGCACAATCCCGGGCATGAAGTCTATGAGTTAAGCCGCAGCAAGAAGGCTTTCCGGCTGCTTGAGAAACTCAACACCAATCCCAAGGTCTATTACCTGACTTCAAAGAGCTGGGTGAGGCGCAAAGCGGACAATTACCTGGAAGGCGAGTCTCCGGCGGACCGGAAACCGGTCCATAACGCAGAAACCGCATCCCATTAATTGATAAAAAACACCAAGGAGTGAACTGATCATGACGACACCGGCAATTCCCGAGGGTGTAAAACGCTGCTCCACCAGAAAATTTGCAATTTGGCTGGCGGTGGTCGGCGCCGTCCTGTTGTGGGGCGTCTATGCCATGTTCCTGGTCTGGTACAAGGGGTTAAATCAAACCGGCATGAACGACGCCTATGGATTCGCTCTGTGGATTTGGGCCGACCTGGCGGTGATCGCGCTTGGCGGCGGGGCGTTTTTTTCCGGATTTCTGACCTATATCATCGGCAAGAAGGAACTCAGAAACATCATCAACTATGCCGTGATCATCGGTTTCATCTGCTACAGCTCCGCACTGCTGATCCTGGCATTGGACGTCGGCCAGCCGCTTCGGGCATGGTTTATTTTCTGGCACGCAAACGTCCATTCCATGTTAACGGAAGTGGCCTTCTGCCTGTCAGTCTATTTCGGGGTGCTTACCATCGAATTTATTCCGGTGGTACTGGAAAATCCCAAGCTCGACCGCATTCCGTTTCTCCATCACTTAAGCCACAACCTGCATGAGGTCATGGCGGTATTTGCGGCCACCGGCGTATTTCTTTCCTTTTTCCATCAAGGATCGCTCGGCGGTGTGGCCGGCGTACTCTACGGCCGCCCGTTTTCATTCCGCGAGGGGCTGCTGATCTGGCCCTGGACGTTTTTTCTCTTTACCTGGTCGGCCGCAGCGGTCGGCCCGTGCTTTACCGTGATGGTGACATGGCTGACCGAAAAGGTTACCGGCAAAAAACTGGTCAGGCAGGAAGTTTTTCAACTGCTGGGCAAAATATCCGGATGGATGCTGCTGACCTACATGATCGCCAAAATCGCGGACACCTGGTACTGGGCGGTGGTGACAGCGCCTTCCAAGGGCTTTGCACTCATGGATTTTTACACCAACAACCCGGTATACGGCATATGGATTTTAATCGCGGAGTTGGTGGTATGCGGCCTGGTACCGGCATTCATCCTGATTTCGCGCAAGGGCCGGGAAAACAACACCCTACTTTACACCGCCATGATCCTGGCGGTGATCGGCATATGCATCAACCGCTGGGTCATGGTGCTCCAGGTCATGGCCGCACCGCTCCTGCCCTTCCAGGAATGGTACATGTACATGCCGACCTGGCAGGAAGTGGCCACCACGATTTTACCCGTGGCATACGGCATCATCCTGATTTCGCTGGCCCACCGGTATCTGCCGGTGTTTCCGCAGGAAAAAGAACTCAACCCCGGCAATTAAAGGCCGGCTGAATAAGGAGGCAGATTATGTTTCCCTTTGTATTTGAATGGGCATGGGACATTTCCCACCTGGTCTTCATGGGCGCCCTGTGGTATGCGCTGTCGATCATCGGCGCCGGGCTGACCTACTGCATCATAAAGTCACTGTATGACACGGCCGTGCAGGAAGGCGGAGAAAACGCGCACCACTGACACGGATGATTGCAGGCAAGGAAATCCTTTTTTTGCACTCTTGCGAAATTGCACTTCGCTTCCCTGATGGCGGTGCGGAAAAGCGGGTTTCCGAGCGGAAATCGAGGCTCCGGGAGGCTCCTGGAGCGAGGAAACTCCTTTTTCGCACCGCCGATCAGCCAAGGCGCTTAGGGCTTTTCTTTGTTGCAAAAATACCGCCATAGCGGGATAAACAGCTTTTTACGAAACCGACAAACACTGAGTATATAGTGATCGGCATGGCGCCACACGAACTGATAGAATCGACCGTGTGGCGCTTTTTTTGCACACCCCCGTTGCAGACGCAGATACCGAAGCTACCACAAAAAAGTTATTTCTGTTTTAATACTTTCGTCATCTTCGTGCGCTTCGTGGTTTCATAAAGAGGGAATAAGACTTGGATGCGATTGTAATTAAAGGCGGCAACACCTTAAACGGCGAGGTCCGGATCAGCGGAGCCAAAAACGCCGCTTTGCCCATGCTTGCAGCCACCTTGCTGGTGGCCGGCAAATTCCGTTTCTCCAACGTACCGGATTTAAAAGATATTGAAAGCATCCTGCAATTGCTTGCCACGATCGGCGCAGAGGTGGAGCGGCAGGGCGAGGCGGTCACTGTTGATACCCGGGGGGTGGACAATTTCGAGGCCCCTTACGAACTGGTGCGCCGGATGCGGGCCTCGGTACTCGTACTCGGCCCCCTTCTGGCCCGGCTGAAACGGGCCCGGGTTTCCCTGCCCGGCGGATGCGCCATCGGCGCGCGCCCTATTAACATGCACCTGGAAGGCTTCGAGCGGCTGGGCGCGGAAATCACCCTGGAGCATGGCTATGTGGAGGCCGCGGCAGAGACCCTGACCGGCGAGGAGATCTTTTTTGACGTTCCCACGGTAACAGGCACGGAAAACCTGATGATGGCCGCGGTTTTGGCCAAGGGTACCACTGTGCTGAGAAACGCGGCCCGGGAACCGGAAGTCACCGCACTGGCCGACATGCTCAACCGGATGGGGGCACAGATATCCGGCGCAGGCACCCCGAATATCACCATTTCCGGCGTGGATACGCTCGCACCGGTTTCAGCAGAGATTATCCCGGATCGCATTGAGGCGGGCACCTACATGGTCGCAGCCGCCCTTACCCGGGGAAACATCCGGATGACAGGGGCAGAGCCGGACCACTTGAAACCGGTCATTTCCAAGCTCCGGGAAGCCGGCGCCGGCGTGGGCCTGGACCCGGATGCCATCACGGTCACGGGCAGCCGGCCCGTTTCCAGCGTAGACATCAAAACACTCCCCTTCCCCGGCTTTCCCACAGACATGCAGGCCCAGTTCATGGTGCTCATGAGCATTGCCAACGGCCTGAGCGTGATCACCGAAACCATATTTGAAAACCGCTTCATCCACGTGCTCGAGCTCCAGCGCATGGGGGCCGACATCCAGATCTCGGGCAACCACGCCATGGTCAAGGGCACGGAAAAGCTCTCCGGCGCCCCGGTCATGGCCTCGGATCTGCGCGCCAGCGCTTCCCTGGTGCTGGCCGGGCTGGTGGCCGAAGGCACCACGCGCATCAGCCGGGTATACCATCTGGATCGCGGTTATGAAGCAATTGAGCAGAAATTCGGTCAACTGGGCGCAAACATCAAGCGAATATCTGAAACCACGTCTTCGTAAAACCCAGACATCCCGGACATGGACCCTGCTGAAAATTCAAAGCGCAATCCGGGAAACCAGCCGGATCGTTTTTACTACCGCCCCCTGCTCCCGCTGCTGCTTGCCTTTATCGCGGGCATTGTTCTGGCCCGCTTTTTCCCGTATTCCGGCATACTATACCGGATTGCCATGCCCTTTGCCGCCGGGGCGGCTGCCTGCGTGCTCTACCTGCTTGCCCGGTCCAGGCCGGCGCGGCTCTCGCCGCTGGTACTGCTCTTTGCACTTGGCGGGCTTGCCCATGCACCCTGGCAGGCGCCCTTTTTCCCGCCCGACGGGGCGCTTTCCCACCTGCAAGCCGATTATGCAAAGATTCGGGCGACAATCACAGGGCCGCCGCAGATCGAATCCTTTCGCACAAAATGCATCCTGGATAACCTGACGGTGGAATCAAAGGCCGGGGGGCCGCATTTCCTGCAGGGCCGCATTCAGGCCGCATTTTACGGCGACCGCCCGGAACTGCTGCCCGGCGACCGGGTGGCGGTACACGGCAGGTTGCGGGAATTCCGGAACTTCAACAACCCTGGCGGATTCGACTACCGCCGGTTCATGGCAGACCGCAATATCTGGGGCGCCTTGTATGCCAAGGGCAAGCATGTCGAAATCCTGTCCCCGAACAATGCCTGGCATAACGTGTTTTCCGACATCCATTGCTTTCGAAACCGACTGGACGAATCAATTGAGCAGGTCAGCAGCGGAGAAACCGCGTCCGTGCTCTCCGCGCTGATTGTCGGCAAAAAGGACGGAATTGATCCCGAATTGCGCAAAACTTTCAACCGCGCCGGGGCCAGTCATCTTCTGGCAATTTCCGGGCTGCACGTTGGGATCGTGGCCACCTGCGCCTTTTTCCTGTTCAAGTGGCTGCTTTCATGGTGCCTCCCGCTTCTGCTCCGGGGATGGGCCGGCAAGTGCGCAGCCCTGCTGACCATTTTCCCGGTGGTTGCCTATGGGATGCTCTCCGGCATGTCGCCTTCCACTCAGCGCGCCATTATCATGGTCCTGATCTTTTTGGCCGCCCTGATCCGGGATAAACCATATGATCCGGCAAACACCCTGGCCGCGGCCGCCCTGTGCATTCTTGCCGTGTATCCGCCCGGGCTGTTTTCCGTCTCTTTCCAGCTTTCCTTTGCCGCAGTGAGCGCCATTTTTTTCGGGCTATACCTGTTTTCCGGGGTCATGTCCCCGGCCCGGCCGACCGTTGGCCCCGCGACCCGGCTGGCTTACCGGATCCGCGCATTTATGCTCATTTCCGTGTTTGCCATCGCCGGCACCCTGCCGCTGGTCCTGCATTACTTCAACCAGGCCGCAATCACCGGAGTGCTCTCCAACCTGATCCTGGTCCCCTGGATCGGATTCGTGGTGGTGCCGGCCGGACTGGTCAGCGCCGGGGTGTCTGTTTTTTCCCCGGCGCTTGGCACATGGTGCTTCAGCCTTGCCGCGCAAATCCTGCAACCTGCCATATCACTGGTCCATACCTTTGCCGGACTTCCTTTCGGCGCCTTTCGCACGGTCACCCCCACTGTCCTCGAGGCGGGATGCGCCTATGGGCTCGCTGCCTGCGGCGGCCTGATATCTCTCCGCAAGCATCAACGGCACCGAAAGTTGCTGTTCATGATAATCTGCGCACTTGTAATCATCATTGCCGCGGATGCGGGATACTGGATCCACCGCCGCTTTTTCCATTCGGACCTGCGGGCCACGGTACTTGACGTGGGACAGGGACACGCCTCGCTGCTGGAGTTTCCCGGGGGACGGACCATGCTCATTGACGGGGGCGGATTTTCAGATAACAGCGTATTTGACGTGGGCGCCAGAATCGTGGCCCCGTATTTATGGCAAAACAAGATCCGCACCATTGACACGGTGGTGCTTTCCCACCCGGATGCGGACCACTTAAACGGACTGCTCTATATACTGGAAAACTTTCGGGTTTGTCAGGTTATCAGCACGCACCCGGATGTGCAAACCGCAGGATGTAAGCAATTTGAGGGTATCATCCGGAATCGCCGGATTGCGCACCCTGATTTTAAAGACATCGAACGCGTCCGGCAAATTAATAACGCGGAAATCCGCATCCTGTATCCGGAACAAAACCGGGAAACCAGGTGCGCAAAATGCCCGGGAACCAACAACTGCTCGGTGGTAATAAAGGTTTCCTATCGGGACCGATCTTTTCTGTTTCCCGGAGATCTGGAAAAATGCGCGGAATCCGAGCTGATCAAACAGGCGGGCCCGCAGATGGAGGCTGATATCCTGATTGCCCCCCACCACGGAAGCAAGTCTTCATCCGGAAAAGACTTTATCGCGGCAGTGGACCCGGATACGGTCATTATACCGGTTCGGCAAAGTTATCAGGGACTGCCTTCACCTGAAGTGGTGAAAAGGTACCGAGAGCAAGCCTGCCGGGTGATGCGTACGGATCTCCACGGGGCGGTGCGAATTGGAGTCGATACGGAGGGTGGAATGGAAATTCAGCCGACCATTGACGAATAAAGTAGTATCGGGCGGTAATGGGAAACAAAAAAAACCACGAAGATCACGAAGCACACGAAGGCTGCCAAATGCAGAGAATGCTTTTTCGGACTCCTTCGCGGTCTTCGTGTACTTTGTGGTTTAGTTGCAGGGGGTATTTTGCTACTTCTTGGCTGACTTGGCCGTTTCCGGCTTTTCTCCGGTGAGCTCCACAATGGAAACCGGGGCCGAGTCCCCGTTGCGATATCCCATCTTCACCACCCGGGTATAGCCGCCGGCCACATCGCCGAAGCGCTGCGGGGCCTCTTCGAACAATCGGTGGACCACCGCCTTTTCACGGACAATGGACAGTGCCTGGCGCCGTGCGTGCAGATCTCCCCTTTTGGCCAGGGTAATGACATGGTCGGCCCAGCGCCGCAGTTCCTTGGCCTTGGCATCCGTGGTCTTGATCCGGTCATGCTTTAACAGGGATGTCACCAGGTTTCGAAACATCGCCTTGCGGTGGCTGGTGGTACGGTTTAATTTCACTCCGGCTTTTCGGTGTCGCATGATCTATTCCTCTTTTGCCTCCTGGTCGTCTTCGGGCGGTACAAAGCCTTCAAGCTTCATCCCCAGAGAAAGGCCCATTTCTCCCAGCAGCTCCTTGATCTCGTTTAAGGACTTTCTGCCGAAATTTTTCGTTTTCAGCATTTCATTCTCGGTTTTCTGGACCAGTTGATAGATTTTTCGGATATTGGCATTTCTCAAGCAATTGGCACTGCGCACGGAGAGCTCGAGTTCATCGACGTCCAGATACAGGTTCGGGTTGAACTGCGGCGCGGATTCCTCTTCTGAATCCTCCGGCGGTGCGGGCTCCTGGTCCTCGTCAAAATTGATGAACGAATGCATCTGTTCCTTGAGGATCTTGGCCGCATATGCAATGGCATCCATGGGCCTGACAGATCCGTCTGTCCATATTTCCATTGTAAGCTTGTCATAGTCGGTGCGCTGGCCCACACGCGCATTGCCGACCACGTAATTGACCCTGTGGATCGGCGAAAAAATGGCATCAATGGGCAGCGTGCCGATCGGTGCCTCCGGGTCCCGGTGGGTTTCGGCCAGAGAATAGCTTTTGCCCGCCATGACCGTCATGGTCATCTGCAGTTGTCCCTCGGAAGTCAGGGTGGCAATATGCTGCTCCGGGTTTAACACTTCAACCCGGCCGTTGCCGCTTACGATATCCCCGGCGGTAACGGTTCGCTCCCCCTCGGCCTCCAGGGAGATGGTCTTGGGTTCGGCATCGTCTGTTTTGACACGCACTTTCTTCAGGTTCAGGATGATCTCGGAGACATCCTCCAGAACCCCGGGGACCGTGCTGTACTCATGCATGACCCCTTCGATCTTGACCGAACCAATGGCTGCACCGTAAAGCGAGGAAAGAATAATCCGCCGAAGCGAGTTTCCGATGGTGATACCATATCCCCTTTCCAGGGGCTCCCAGACAAATTTGCCGTACGTGGGCGTCTGGCGGTCAATCTGGACTTTGCCGGGCTTGATCATTTCCCGCCAATTCATATATGTCAGTTCGTTCAAGGGCATTTTCACTCTCCAAAGTATTTGATATCCATCAGCCTGTTTTTCCGGAATGTCAGGACGAGTTATTTCGAGTAGAACTCAATAATCTGATTTTCCTGAATCGGCATGGTGATATCGTCGCGTACCGGCAGGGTCTTGACATTGCCTTTCATGCCCTCCTTGTCCAACTCCAGCCATTGCGGCATGCTGCGTCGAACGACCGCTTCCATGGCTTCGCTGATCGCGGCAATATTCTTGCTCTTTTCCCGCACTTCGACCACGTCGCCGGGGCTGACCTGGTAGGACGGAATGTTGACCTTCCCACCATTGATGAAGAAATGGTCGTGCTTGACCAACTGCCTTGCCTGAGCACGGGAATTTGCAAATCCCAGACGGTATACCACATTGTCCAGACGTCGTTCCAGCATGACCAGCAGCCTGGTGCCGGTCACCCCTTTGCCCCTGTCCGCACGGTGGAAAAACAGCCGGAACTGCTTTTCGGACAACCCGTACATACGTTTGACTTTCTGTTTTTCGCGCAGCTGAAGGCCGTAATCGGATACTTTCCCGCCTCGCCGCTGGCCGTGCTGTCCCGGCGGATAGCTGCGTCTGTCAAAGGCGCATTTATCCGAGTAGCAGCGATCGCCCTTGAAATATAATTTCAAGTTTTCCCGTCGGCATATCCGACATACAGATTCACGATATCGTGACAATGCTTCCTCCCTTGAATATGGTATATGACTCGCTCAAAGACGAATGATTCGGGTCCTGTTCTTGACAGAACCCGGTATTCAGTTGTTCGTTAGAAACCGGAAAACGCGCAAACGTTGATCCAAACCGGATGCTCTTTTATCCCGGTTCCCGGCTAGACCCTTCGCCGCTTGGGCGGCTTGCACCCGTTATGCGGTACCGGCGTGACATCCCGGATCATCGACACGCTGAGCCCGGTTGCCTGCAGGGCTTTAATGGCGGACTCCCGCCCCGGCCCGGGCCCCTTGACATAGACCTCGACACTTTTCATGCCGTGTTCCATGGCCTTTTTGGCCGCGTCTTCCGAGGCCTGCTGTGCGGCAAACGGTGTGCTTTTCCGGGATCCCTTGAAGCCGTTCTGGCCGGCACTCGACCAGGAAACCACATTGCCGCCCGGATCGCTGATGGAAATAATGGTGTTGTTAAAGGTAGATTGAATATGCACCACGCCGTTTGCAATATTCTTTTTGACCTTTTTCTTCGTGCGTACTGCCTTTCGTTTCGCCATGGGTATCCGCCCTTAAGTTCTTGATTTACTTTTTCTTTGCGCCGCCCTTTTTCTTGACTGCGGTCCGGCGCGGACCTTTCCGCGTGCGCGCGTTGGTTGAGGTGCGCTGCCCCCGCACCGGCAAGCCTCTGCGGTGACGAAGTCCCCGATAGCAACCCAGATCCATCAGGCGCTTAATACTCATGGAAACTTCGGTGCGCAGTTCGCCCTCGACCTTGTAATCATTGTCAATTACCCGGCGAATCTGGTTAATATCGGCATCGGACAGGTCATCGGTGGTGATGTTCTCGTCAATGCCCAGCCGTTTTAAAATTTCCTGGGAAGTGGAATGACCGATGCCGTAAATATAGGTCAGGCCGATACGTATCCGCTTGTTTTTCGGTAAATCGACTCCTGCAATCCGTGCCAATGTAAGTGCCTCCTTCTTATCCCTGCCGCTGCTTGTGCCGTGGGTTTGAGCAAATCACCCGCACCGTGCCCCTGCGCTTGATGATTCTGCAGTTGCGGCATATTTTCTTCACCGATGCTCTGACTTTCATGATCGCACCTCGTATTTATCCGCTCTTAAATGGTTTCGGCGACTATTCGCCGATATTACTTGCTCCGATAGGTAATCCGGCCCCGGGTCAGATCATAGGGGGACAATTCGACCGTGACGTTATCCCCGGGCAGAATCTTGATAAAATGCATCCGCATCTTGCCTGAAAGATGCGCCAGAATCTGATGCTGATTTTCCAGTTCAACCTTGAACATCGCATTGGGCAGGGTTTCGACCACCTTGCCCTGAACCTTGATCGGTTCCTCTTTTGCCATCCAAATCCCCCGTTTGTGTTACCGTTTCCTGCTCCTGCACAGCAGTCGCGGAGTCTCCATGTGCCTGCGCCCGTAAACGCTTCCGGATACGTTACCGGCCCCTGCGCTTTGTTGGTCCGGCCGTCATGAAACCTTCATAATTTCTTGTAATCAGGTGGGACTCCACCTGCTGTACCGTGTCTATGGCAACCCCCACCACGATGAGAAGGGCGGTGCCGCCGAAGTAAAACGGTACGTTAAACTTTGTCATCAGAATCGAAGGAAGCACGCATACGGCTGAAACATAAACCGCGCCGCCCAGGGTGATCCGGCTCAGCACCCGGTCGATATAGTCGGCTGTACGTTTGCCCGGCCGAATCCCCGGGATGTAGCCACCGTATTTCTTCATGTTATCAGCCACATCTTCGGGATTGAAAACAATGGCGGTGTAAAAATAACAGAAAAACACAATCAGGCCCACAAAAGCCAGTTCGTATATAAGCGAGCCCGGTGCAAGCGCAGTGGTTATATACTCCATCCACCACACATCCTGGAATAATCCGGTGATGGTGGACGGAAACATAATCAGCGACGATGCGAAAATCGGTGGAATCACGCCTGCCGTGTTAACCTTCAGCGGCAGGTGCGTACTCTGACCGCCGTACATGCGCCGGCCGACCACGCGCTTGGCATATTGTACCGGTATCCGCCGCTGGCCCTGTTCCATAAAAATGATGAATGCCAGTACGCCCAGCATCAGGATACCCAGCAGCACCAGAAAGAAGATGCCCATTTCGCCGGTGGTCATCATTCTAAACGTGTTTCCCATGGCATTGGGCATCCGGGCGACAATCCCGGCAAATATGATCAGGGATATGCCGTTTCCGATGCCCCGCTCGCTGATCTGCTCACCGAGCCACATGATAAATGCCGTTCCGGCTGTCAGCGTAATCATGGTCATCAGGCGAAACGACCAGCCCGGTATAATTACGATCGCAGCGCCGCTTGGAGACGTCATGTTCTCCAGCCCGATACTGATGCCGAATCCCTGGATCAAGCTCAGCAGGATCGTGCCGTACCGGGTATACTGCGTGATCTTCTTCTGCCCTTGTTCGCCTTCCTTGGAAAGCCGTTCCAGCGATGGTATCACCACCCTGAGCAACTGAAGGATAATCGAGGCGCTGATATAGGGCATGATGCCGAGGGCGAAAACAGACAGCCGTTCCAGTGCCCCGCCGGAAAACATGTCAAAAATACCGAATATCGTATTCTGGTGCTGGGCAAAAAATGCCGCCAGGGCATCGCCGTCAACACCCGGCGTGGGGATATGCACACCTACACGATAAACTGTCAGCAGTGCCAGCGTGATCAGGATCCGGCGCTTGAGCTCCGGGATCTTGAAAATATTCTGGACGCCCGCATCAGATACGGCCATGATTTATTTCACCTCTACCTTGCCGCCGGCGGCCTCGACCTTTTGCCTGGCGCTGTTGCTGATGGCGGCAACCTGAACATTGACAGCGACGCTGATCTCTCCCTGCCCCAGCAGTTTGACCGGGCTGTGCCGGGTTTTAATGAGCCCGGCGGCAACCATGGCCTCGCTGTCAACCCGGGCGCCGGATTCAAACCGGCTCAGGTCGCGAATGTTCACGATGGCGTAATCCGTTTTAAAGACATTGTAAAAGCCCCGCTTGGGCAGCCGGCGCTGAAGCGGCATCTGTCCGCCTTCAAAGCCGGGACGCGTGCCGCTGCCTGAACGGCTGTGATAGCCCTTGGTCCCCCTGCCCGCGGTCTTGCCCTGTCCCGAAGCAACACCGCGGCCCAGACGTTTCCGGGATTTGTTGACCTTTTTTTCCGGGGTAAGTTCATGCAGTCTCATGATTGACTTCCTCCACGCGAACCAGATGCGAAACCTTGTCGGCCATGCCGCGATTGACCGGGGTATCCTTTAATTCAACCGTCTTGTTGATTTTGGTCAGGCCCATTGCCGCCAGAACCTTGCGATGCTGAGGCGGACGACCATGATAACTCCGAACAAGTGTGATCTTCAATGCGTCGGCCATTTGCACACATTCCTTATGTAGTAAGTTCTTCTGCCTTAATGCCCCGTTTGTGAGCCACCTGGTCCCGACTCTGAAGCTGGGCAAGCCCGTCAATGGTGGCCCGGACAACGTTATGCGGGTTGTTGGTGCCGATGCACTTTGTCAGGACGTTGTGTATGCCGACGGCTTCGATAACCGCCCGGACCGCACCGCCGGCGATAACACCGGTACCCTTGGCCGCCGGCTTCATAAACACGGACCCGGCACCGAACCTGCCGTGGACCTGGTACGGTATCGTGCCATCGAGCAGGGGGACTTCGATCATGGCCTTTTTGGCTCTTTCCACCCCTTTGCGGATGGCTTCGGGCACTTCATGGGCCTTGCCCAGGCCGAATCCGACCTTTCCCTGGCCGTCGCCAACGACAACCACAGCACTGAAACTAA
The DNA here is from genome assembly GCA_964613595.1 of uncultured Desulfobacteraceae bacterium. Lineage (GTDB taxonomy): Bacteria > Desulfobacterota > Desulfobacteria > Desulfobacterales > Desulfosalsimonadaceae > Desulfosalsimonas. Next base: position 12,252 of record CAZTHW010000033.1, read on the forward strand.
AGCGCCGGCCGCCCTTGACCACCTTGGCCACGCGGCTGATGTGCACGACCTTGTCTATAAACAGGTTTTCGTCTGTTTCCTTCTTGAGCAAGGGATCGCCTCCTTATATCCGTTTAAAAATCCAACCCGTTTTCCCGTGCGCTTTCGGACACGGCTTTGACCCGACCGTGATACTGGTAGCCGTTTCTGTCAAAAACCACGGTAGTAACACCTTTGTTTGCGGCCCGCTGGGCGATGCGCTTTCCGATTTCACTGGCCGCGGACTTCTTGTTTTCAAAATCACTGCGATCCCGGAGTTCCTTTTCCATGGTGGAAGCCGCCGCCAGGGTCTGGCCCTGCTGATCGTCAATAACCTGTGCATATATGTGCCGGGCGCTGCGGAAAACCGTAAGCCGGGGCCGCTCTGCGGTGCCCTGGACTTTTTTGCGAATTCGTTTTTTCCGCTTGATGCGCATGGCCTGTCGTCTTTGTGCAGAACCCATGATTATCAACCCCTAAAAATAGTTTATCCGATAAAAAAGGTGCATTGGTCTCTTATAAATCCGAAATTCGAATATCGAAATTCGAAACAAACCCGAAATCCGAATTTTCAACCCCCGGACTTAAACTTTGATCCCTGTTTAAACCTTTTGGATTTTGGGTGTTCGTTATTTCGCGGTTTTGCCTGCCTTGCGCTGAACCAGTTCCTCGGCGTATTTCACGCCTTTTCCCTTGTAGGGCTCCGGCGGACGCATCTGCCGGATGGAAGAGGCCGCAAAGCCCAGCCGTTCCTTGTCAATCCCGGACAGCCGGATGCTTCCCTTGTCAACTGCCGCGTGAACGCCCTCGGGCAGCTCGAAATTAATGGGATGGGAATACCCCAGGTGCAGCTCAATGCTGTTTCCCTTGAGTTCTGCCCGGTACCCGATGCCGTTGATTTCCAGCACACGTTCAAACCCGCTGGAAACGCCCGTAACCATGTTTGCGACCTGGGCCCGGGTCGTGCCCCACAATGCCTTGGTTTTCTTGTCATTGCGATGCACCGTGACCAGCAACTGGGACTCGCCGAGCTCCAGGTTCACATCCGGGTGAATGCTCCGGGTAAGCGTGCCCTTGGGCCCCTCCACGGTCAGTACGCCCTGATCATATGTAATCTTTGTTTTTTCCGGTACGGATATCGGTTTTTTGCCCACGCGAGACATTTTTTGCTCCTTAGACTACCAGATATTGCAGAGGACTTCGCCGCCAATGTTTTCTTTTTTCGCCTGAAAATCGGTCATCAAGCCTTTCGAAGTCGAGAGCACGGCAACCCCCAGCCCGTTTAACACCGGCTGAATCTCACTGCTCTGGGCATAAACGCGCCGACTCGGCTTGCTCACCCTTTCCAGGCCATAAATCACGTGCTTCTCATTGGCGTCATACTTTAAAAAGACTCTCAGCATCCCCTGCTTGTTGTCCTTGATGAACTTGTAATTCCGGATGTAGCCTTCCCGTTTCATCACTTCCGCCAGAGCGACCTTGACCCGGGCACCCGGGATATCTACGCTCTTGTGTTTTGCCTGTCCGGCATTTCGGATGCGGGTCAGCATATCCGCAAGTGGATCACTCAACATGGCCTACTCCGTTATGTAGAAAAAAATGGTAAAAGAAAACAACACGTTTGTTTCTTTTTTGTAAAACCGGTGCTTGCGCCTACCAGCTCGACTTCTGCACGCCGGGCAGCAGGCCCTCGGAAGCCATATTCCGAAAACAGATCCGGCAAATGCCGAACTTGCGCATAAACGCCCTGGGCCGGCCGCAGATCGGACATCGATTATGTGCCCGTACCTTGAACTTGGGTTTCTTCATTGCCTTCTCGCGAAGCGCTTTTCTTGCCAAAACCGATTCCTCCTTATCCGTCCGGATACCTGCGGGATCCGTGTCTACCCGCCTGCATGAAAAACCACAATTAGTTGCGGAAAGGCATTCCCAGCAATCTCAGCAATTCCTTGCCTTCCGGGTTGTTTTCTGCAGTGGTTACAATGGTGATGTTCATTCCCTTGACCGAGTCAACCTGGTCGTATTCGACTTCGGGAAAGATGATCTGCTCTTTTACCCCGAGGGTGTAATTCCCGAACCCGTCGAAGGCCTTTCCGGACACGCCCCGAAAGTCGCGCACACGCGGCAGGGCCACGTTAACCAGCTTCTCGTAAAAATCGTACATCCGCTCTCGCCGCAAAGTGACCATGCATCCGATGGGCATGCCCTCGCGGACCTTGAATGCGGCCACAGATTTTTTTGCACGCGTGACCACGGGCGCCTGGCCGGTGATGGTCTTGAGTTCGGCCTGCGCCGAATCCAGTACCTTGATGTTCTGAATGGCCTCTCCCAGCCCCATGTTGATCACAATCTTATCGAGCCGGGGCACCTGGTGGATGTTTCGGTATTCAAAGGTTTCCCGCAGTTGGGTCACCACTTGGTTATCATAATATTGTCTCAGTGACATGAATATCCTCCGGTTTGATCTGCTTATCCGTCTAGTAGTTCTTTACATTTTCCGCAGATCCGCACCTTTTTGCCGTCTTCCAGGCGCATGGCCTTGATCCGGGTCGGTTGGGCGCATTTGCTGCACATCACCATCAGATTGGATGCATGCAGCGGCGCCTCGCCTTCAATGATTCCGCCCTGCCGGGTCTGGGGGCCGGGTTTCTGATGCTTTTTCACGTAATTGACGTTTTCCACCAGCACCCGGTTGCGCTTGCGGTCCACGCTCAGCACCTTCCGGATCTTACCGCGATCCTTTCCTGCAAGAACCTTGACCTTGTCATCTTTTTTGATGCGACACTTGACTTTTTCCATGAGCCGTTACCCTCTCGGCCAGACTTTTCTCGTATTACGAATATTTAAAGGACTTCCGGGGCCAGGGAAATGATTTTCATGAACCGATGGGCCCGCAGCTCCCGGGCCACCGGCCCGAATATGCGCGTGCCGATCGGTTCCCGGTGCTGATTGATCAGCACTGCCGAGTTATCATCAAACCGGATATAAGACCCGTCCACCCGTCGGATTTCTTTTCGGGTCCTAACAACCACTGCCTTTACCACGTCGCCCTTCTTGACTTTGGAATTCGGGATGGCCTCCTTGACAGAGACCACGATAATATCGCCGATACTGGCATAACGGCGCCGGCTTCCGCCAAGCACCTTGATGCAGTAAACTTCCTTGGCCCCTGAATTATCAGCAACAGACAACCTCGTTTCCGCCTGTATCATTTTTCATATCCTCTGTGATCAAACCGCTTTTTCGATGATCCGGCTAACCCGCCAGCGTTTTCGCTTACTCAGCGGCCTGGACTCTGTGATCAACACCTGGTCTCCGATACCGCAGGTATTCTGTTCATCATGGGCGGCAAAGTTGGCCCGGCGCCGAACATATTTCTGATAAACCGAATGGCTTACGAGCCGTTCAACCCGGACTGTAACGGTTTTGTTCATTTTATTG
>CAZTHW010000034.1:0-15165 GCA_964613595.1 uncultured Desulfobacteraceae bacterium
AGATGCGGCAAAATTGGAAATCCCGGAGGGTTTCAAATTTTAACACCTGAAACTGGCTTAATTCCTTAAAAAAATCAAAAAGATTGATCCGTGTAAAAATTTGAAACGCTCAATTTAGGTCTGGATAAACCCGGGCCTGGCAAATGCCGGATTCGGGTACGTGTAAAATCCTTTTCCGGTTTTGGCGCCAAGGTTGCCGGCGTCCACGTATTTTTTCAAAAACGCCGCGTTCTTTTTTCCCTGCGGGTCGTCTGTCTGTCGGGCCCAGTAGTCGGTGACCTTCCATGCCGTGTCAATGCCGATACTGTCCATGAGGCCGAAGGGCCCGATGTTCATGCCCATTACACCCATCCAGGAGCGGTCAATGTCTTCGATTGAAGCCACGTTGTTTGCCGCAAGGCTCTGGGCGGATTCAAGCAGTTGCATGAGCATGGCGTTGAACACATAGCCGTTGTTTTCCTTTTTCAGAACAATGGGCACCTGGTTGATGCGTTTGGCAAAGGCTTCGATCAGTGCCACGGTATCCCGGGATGTGCCCGGGTGCGGCATGATGTCCACGATATAGTTAAATCGGGTGTCGTGGAAGTGAAATGCCGCAAACCGGTCCGGCCGGCCCGTGGCTTCGGCAAACATGGAAGGCAGCAGCGAGGAAGTGTTGGTGGTGAATATGGTGTGCGCCGGACAGATTGCGTTGAACCGGGCAAACACCTTTGCCTTGAGCTCCGGGTCTTCGGGCACGGATTCGCTGATGAAATCCGCGGATCTGCCGGCCTGCTCCGGGTCGGTTTCGGCCCGGATGCGTGCAAGCGCGGCATCTGCCTCCTGCTGATCGATCCGGGAGCTTTTCATGTAACTGCGGGCCAGCCTTCCCAGGCGTTCTTTTGCCTTGTCTATCATATCCCGGCTGATATCATGCAAAATCACGTCGTATCCGGAAACCGCGCACTGAAACCCGATCTGCTGGCCCATGGTACCGGCGCCAACAATGAGAATTGTTGAGATGTCGTCTACATTCAAGACTTACTCCTTTTGCCAGAATAAATTCGAAGCACGAAATCCGAAACAAATTCGAAACTCGAATGGCAAAATGTACAAAACTTTTCACCCGGAAACAACTTGTTCTTGTCATTGTTTCGGATTTAAAGTTTGTTTGCCCTAATTCATTTTATCATCAACTGACATTTCTAAAGAAATCCTTTTTCGCAACGCCGATCAGCCAAAACGCTTATGGATTTTCTTTCTGCAATAATGCCGTCGGCGGTATAATCAATTTTTTATTGCATTTTTTCCACTCTGCACAACAGTGCTTTAATCGGTACGGAGCCGGTCACCGGGCAGAGAGGTTCGTCATTGGTGATCATGTTGATGTTGACGCGTTTCCACCCGTTTTCCACTCCGTACCAGAATCCGTGATGCGAGTGCACCACCCGGGGGTCGATGTCGTCGAAATACCGGGCCCGGATTTCCACCCGGCCGCGGGGTGAACACAGATATATCCATTCCCCGTCTTCAATGTCAAGCTTGCCCGCGGTATCCGGATGGATCTGGAGCTCCGGGTCCGGGGCGCGTTTTTTGAGCGAGGGGATGTTGCGGTGCGAGGAATGGTAGTATACCAGCAGGCGGCCGCCGGTGGTCAGTACCAGGGGGTAGTCTTCTGCCAGGTCGGGCCGGCTTGCCGGGCTTTCACCGGGCTCGCGGAATACAGGCAGCGGAGAAAGCCCCAGGTCTTGCAGGAAACCGGCATACAGGGCCACCTTGCCGGAAACCGTCCGGAACTTGCCCTTTTTTTCGTAGCTTTTGTGTCTGAATCCCCCGAAGTGCCAGCCGTCTTCCTTGAACTCTTCGTAGGTGATACCCACGGGTTCCAGCCTGTAGTCCAGGGACTGGCGCACGGTTTTGAAATAGTCGTTCATGCCGATTTTGCCGGCCAGGTCGATTAAGATCTGCTTTTCATCCCGGCATTCGGGCAGGGGTTCCATGGCCTTGGGCTGGCAGAACACGTAGCTTTTCATGAGCAGGTCTTCCACGTCGTCGCGCTCGGTCCAGTGCGCCGGCGGCAGGATCACGTCTGCCAGCTCGGTGGTGGGCGTGTGAAAATAGTCCACTGCAAACATGAAGTCCAGCTTTTCATATACCTCGCGCACCCGCTGCGAATTGGGATAGGCGCACACGCTGTTGTTTGCAAACAGCCCCACCACTTTCACGGGATACGGATTTTCTTCGGCTATTGCCGGCCACACGGTCTGGGGCGGCGAGGGAATCGGGATAAAGCCGATCAGGGGGAAACGATCGATTCCGAGTTTCTTTTGCGCCTGTTCTTTGGGGAGGTTTAAAAACGGGTCGTGGTCGGATCCATAGCAGGCGCGCCTGTGTGTGGGCGGCGGCATGCGAAGATTGCCGCCGGGCACTTCCAGGTTGCCGGTAATGGCAGCCAGCATGGTCAGCGAGCGGGTCAGGTCAAAGGCGTCATTTGCCTGGCAGACCCCGCCCATGCCGGGGCCGACTGCGGCCGGGGCGTTTTCGGCAAACGCAGTGGCCGCTTCCCGGATCTGGTCTGCCGGCACCCATGTAACCTGCTCGGTTTTTTCCGGGGTGAATTCGGCCACGTGCGCGCGCAGTTCCTCGAAGCCCTCGGTCCAGTTCTCCACAAACGGCTTGTCATACAGTTGGTTTTCGATAATCACGTGCATAAAGCACAGGGCCATGGCCACGTCCGTGCCCGGGCGGATCTGCAGCCAGTGATCGGCCTTTTTTGCCAGGCGGGTGCCGCGCGGATCGACCACTATGAGCTTTGCTCCGTTTTTCAGGCCGTCGCGGATGTCGTTCATGTACAGGCCGGGCCAGGATTTTTCCGGGTTGTGGGCCCACAAAAGAATGCACCGGCTGTTGGCATAGTCCGGATCGGACAGGCCGAATCCGCAGGTGGCCGCACTTCCCATAACAATGGGCCCGCCGCTCATGTTCGAGGGCGCCATGAAATTCGGGGACCCGAAGCACGTGAGAAAGCGGTTTAAGTAAGGGGCCAGGCCCCGTGTGGTGCCGGATCCGAAAACCACGGATTCTGCGCCGAACTTTTCCATGGCATCTGTCATCTTGTCTGCGATGAGGGAAAGGGCATGGTCCCAGGAGGTTTTTTCAAACCCGGTTTTCGACTTGACCAGCGGCGTGGTTATGCGTTCGGGATGATAAACTATTTCCGGGTTGGCCGTTCCCTTGGGGCAGATATAGCCCCGGCTGATGGGATGCGCCTTGTCTCCGCGTACGCTTTTAAGCTTTCCGTCTTCGATTTCCAGCTCCACGCCGCAGCGCGAGTGACATTCAAAGCAGATGCTTTTCACGGCTCGGGTGGTCATAGAATTTTTCCTTTTTGCGTCGAATAAACGTATTCAGCCGTTTTTCTTTGTTTTGACCATAAATCCGAAACCCGCAGTCCGACATTTGGATTTCTGTCATTGTCTCGGATTTCGAGATTCGAATTTCGAATTTTCCCCATGCATCATCATCTTTGTGGCTGCCTTCATATCCTGATTATATTGTTCGCATTCGTCTTCTCCCACAAACAAATGCCGGAAATGCCGCCCCCCCTCGATCAGGGTGATGATACGGGCCGCGGTACGCATGGAATCTTGTTGTTCGATCACACCGGCATCCGAGGCCCTCTGGATTTCCTTTGCCAGAAAATTTCGGTAACCGCTGTAAAGCCCTTCGATTTTCTCGCAAATGCGCGTGTTGCGGAAGCTCACGGCAAGCAGGGAAAACGAGCCGGCAATGTGAATTTTTTCGTAATATTCACGGCTCCAGATGATTTCCAGCAGTCTTTCCAGACGCGCTTCCGGAGGAAGACCTTCCAGTTCCACGCTGCTAAGCAGGCGGTCATATTCTTTAATTACATAATCCACCAGCGCCAGGGTGAGGTTCTCCTTGTTTCCGAAATAATGGAGGATCAGGCTGGGGTGAATGTTGATGCGTGCGGCCACCTTGGCAATGGAGGCGCCTTCAAAACCCCGTTCCAGGATGGTCTGGTAAAAGCTTTTGACGATTTCCGGCTTGCGGATTTCAGCGTTCTGCCGCTGCCGCGGGATTTCCCCTTTGTGTTTTGCCATGGCAATCCCGGCTCATAGTTGTGTGCTGGTATCTCGCTGCCGTCCTCCGGGAAAAGGTTTTCCCCCGGCCGCTGAGGGCACGGGGGAAGGCCTTGGGAGGGGGCGTCGGGAGCAGTCAATCAATTAACTGAATGGTTGATGAATTAATAAAGGAGTTGATTCGTTATGTCAACTAAAAAATTAAATTGAAAAACCGGGACCCACTTTGCCCCGGAAGTTGCCAAGCCTTCCTTCATATGTTACAGGATCGGGAAAAAATCCGGGCATGATCCTCAAATGGAAATAACGGCATTTTCCGGGATGAATATGCGAAAAATCATATTTTGCTTACCTTTGCTTCTTATATTCCTGCCTCTTCTGGGAACCCGGCTGTTTGTGGCCCGGCCGCTCGGGGTTTATTTTGACTTTCCGCCGGAGCCCGGCCTGGTTACCCATGCACCGTTTTCCTGGCCGGTGTTTATCGGGCTGGCGGCATTTCTCGCAGCGTGCGCGGCCCCGTTTGTCAGCCGGGCCGTTTTTGTGCTCCGGCAGAGGACAATACCAGCCCCGGCCCGCCCCGCAGGGCGATTTCCGGCCTGGGGATGGGCCGGGGTGCTGATCTGCGCCGCGGCCTGGGTATTGGCCTGGACCCGGTTTGACTGGTTTGCCGGGTTTCAGCCTTATACGTTCCCGTTTTTGTGGATCGGCTTTATCCTGGCGGTAAACGCACTTGCTGTGCGGCGCACCGGCACCTGCCTGCTCGTGCAGAAGCCGGGTTTTTTTCTGGCACTGTTTCCGGCAAGCGCGGTGTTCTGGTGGTTTTTCGAATATTTAAACCGGTTTGTGTTAAACTGGTATTATATCCATGTGGACATGTTTGCGCCGTGGGAGTATGTGGTGTATGCTTCAGCCTGTTTTGCCACGGTGCTGCCCGGGGTGTTGAGCGTTGCAGCCCTGCTGCAGACATTTCCCTTTTTTGAGCGGGCATATGTCGATTTTATCCCGCTCCGGCCTGCAGCGCCCCGCAGGTGGGCCGCGGCTTTGCTGGTCATTGCCGCCGCAGGCCTGTTTTTTCTCGGGCTGCTGCCGAACCTGCTTTTCCCGCTGCTCTGGGTTTCGCCTTTGCTCATCATTGTCTGCCTGCAGGTGCTGACCGGGCAACAGACCATACTGGCCCCCGTCCGGCGGGGAGACTGGCGCAGGATCGTCTGTTTTGCCGCAGCCGCCCTGGTGTGCGGGTTTTTCTGGGAGGTGTGGAATTACTGGAGCATGGCCAAATGGGAATACAGCCTCCCGTTTGTCCACGCCTTCCAGGTATTTGAAATGCCGATCTTAGGCTATGCCGGGTACCTGCCTTTCGGCCTGGAATGCGCGGTGGTGGGCGATACCCTGGAGCGCGTGCTTTGTGGCCGCCGGCCGGTGGGGTAATTCGGTTTACGGTTTACAGTTCTTCAAAAGAAGAACCCATAATTCCATCTTGCTTCATGCCTGCCGCCAGGCGGGCCTGTTTTTATCAACCGACAACCGACAACCGACAACCGACAACCGTGCTTTTTTACCGTCGAGGAAGCGAACATGTATCTGCAGTATTATCAACTTTCCCGGAAACCGTTTCAGATTACCACGGAAACCGAGTTTCTCTGGCCCGGGGAAAAACACCGGGAGGCGATTGCCACCCTGAAATACGGTCTGACCGAAGACAAGGGCTTTCTGCTGTTGACCGGGGATGTGGGGGTCGGCAAAACCACCGTGGTCAATGCGCTGCTTTCCGAACTCGACGAAAACACCGCGGCTGCCCTGGTCCAGGACCCGGGAATGGAGAAAATCGAGTTTTTCAACTATATTGCAATGGCCTTCGGTCTTGCGGGCGGGTTCCAGACAAAAGGGGCCTTTCTCATCGATTTTATCGCGTATCTCACACGGCTTTATTACGAGGGCAGGCGGGCGCTGCTGATTATAGACGAATGCCAGCTTGTCAGCGACAGCCTGTTAAACGAGATCCGCCTGTTTTCAAACCTGGAAAAACGGGGCAGAAAACTAATCAACGTGTTTCTCGTGGGCCAGCTCGAGCTAAACGATATTCTGTTGAAGCCGGAAAACCGCGCCACCCGGCAGCGGATCACGGTCAATTACAATATCGACGCCCTGTCCCTGAAGGAAACAAGAAAATACATCCGGCACCGCCTTTCCGTTGCCGGGGCCGGCGACGAAATTTTCGACAAGGGCGCCGTGCGGGAGATCCACCGCTTTTCCGGCGGCCTGCCGCGGCTGATCAATATCATTGCAGACCGGGCGCTGCTGACCGGGTATGTCTTTTCGGAAAACCGCATATCCAGGCGCATTGTCCGTGAGTGCGCAAAAGAACTCGATATCCCCGCCCGGGGGGCTTAAGAGTCATTTCCTCATGTTCAGGATGGCTGAAAAACCACCGCCCCCCGCCCACTGCCCACTGCCCACTGACCACTGACCACTGACCACCGACTACCGACCACCGACAACCGACCACCGACAACAGATTATCGCCTAATCTTTTCCACCAGCTCCTCGGCCTTCTCGTACTCCGGAAAATTCTTTTCCGCGCTCAGGCATTTTTCAAGCTGTTTTTCCGCGGCCGCTTTTTGACCGTCATCGTAGAGCGCCAGGGCCAGGTGATAGCGCAGGGTTGGGTGGTCCGGCTGTCTTTCCACCGCATTGGTGAACTGGGTCAGGGCAAGCCCGGTTGATCCGCGCTTGTAATGCACCCATCCCAGAGTATCCGAAATATAGGGATCATCGGGAGCCTCCTCCTTGGCCAGCATCGCCAGGCGAAGGGCCTCTCCGAGATCCGGTTCTGATTCGTTTGCAAGGATCCAGGCCAGGTTGTTGGCCGCGGGCGCAAATCCGGGTTTTCTCTCCAGTGCCTTTTTATAGGCCTTTTTTGCACCCTCCATGTCTCCTGACTGCTCCAGCAGGGCGCCCAGTGCCATGTATCCCGGCACAAAATCAGGGGCTTTTTCTGTTGCGGCCCTGAATTCTTCAATCGCCTCCCCGGTTTTGCCGGTACGTGCAAGAATGTCTGCCGTCCGGGCGTATATGCCGGGGTTTTCAGGGGCGATTTTACGGGCGCGCTCCAGGAGCTCAAGCGCCCGGTCCGGGGAATTTTCAAACCGGTCCACGAGCCTGGCAAGCAGGACAAGGTATGCCGGGTTCTCCGGGGACTGTTCCAACTGCTTTCTTGCCCGGGCAACGGCAGCATCCGGCCGGCCCTGCCGGATGCGGATTTCGCTGAGCAGTGCCAGGGCCGGACTGAAATCCGGCTGCAGGGAAAGGATCTTTTCAAGGCTTCCTGCCGCCTTATCCGGATTGCCGCCGGCCAGGTAGGCTCTTGCCAGGTTATAGAGAACCTCTGTGTTTTCAGGCACCTGCTGCCTGATTTCTTCAAACAGGTCCACGGCCTTGTCAGCATCCCGTGCGCCCAAAAAGGATTTTCCCAGAATAACGGCGGCGCCCAGGTTGCCAGGGTCGGCCCTCAGTGCCCGGATCGCATCTTCTTTTGCGGCCTGAAACTGTCTTTTCATAAGCAGGTGCTGGGCCCTGAGCGTCCTGGCCTCTGCATTTTCCGGGGAAATCTTGAGTGCCTCCTCCACGGAGTTAAACGAATGCTCGGCTTCCCCGATTTTCAAATGCGCCAGTGCCTTTAGATAATGTGCTTCCGCCTGCCTGGGATAATCACTGACCACCCTGTCGGTGATCTCCAAAGCTTTACGGTTTTTGTCCTCCCGGATGAGCAGCCTGGCCTGAACCAGGCTGGCGCGGGGGTGATCGGGATGCGTTTCAAGTATGTTCTGCACCAGTTCCGAGGCCTGCTGGATGCGTCCGGTCTTGTAGTAGAAATCAGCCAGGTTTGCCCTTTCATCTGCAGGCTGTTCGGATTTTTCAACGGCCCGCAGGTAGGCTTTTTCGGCTTTTTCAAGGTCCTGGTTTGCGCGGTAAAAATTGCCGAGCAGGGTGTGGGCCTGTGCTGAGTCGGGATTTTTTTCAACAGCCGTAAGAAGGTGCTCTTCGGCCTGGTCCGGTTTTCCCGTGTTCATGTAAAACCGTGCCAGCTCAAAGTAAGGTTCGGCGGCATCCGGGTTGATTTCAACCAGTTTTTTCAAGGTTTCCTCGGCCTTTTCCAGGTTCCCCTGGCTTCTGTAGAAACCCGCAAGCTCTTTGATGGAAGATGCTTCCGGCTTGATTTCCACTGCCTTTTTCAGGGCCTGTTCCGCCTTGTCCATTTGTTGCTGTCTGCCCAGCACGCGGGCCTTGATCATGTAGTAACGGCTTTCATCCGGCTTTTCCTGGATTGCTTTTGAAATTGCCGTTTCTGCCGCCTCGGTGTTGCCTTCGTTTAACTCCAGCTGGGCCTTCAGCGCCAGGGCGTCTGTGTTTTTCGGATCCGCTTCCAGGGCTTTTGAAACATTTTTCCTGGCTTCATCTACACGCCGGGACATGAGATACATCTCAGCGGTTTTGATAAGGGCGTCTGTGTTTTCCGGGTCAAGGCTTGCCGCCCGCTGAAGCTGTTTGAAGGCCTTGCCGGGCTCGCCTGTTTCCAGATAAGCAATGCCGAGCCTGTAGCGGGCGTCTGCGTATTTGGGGGCAATCTTTACGGCGTTGCGGAACTCTATGGCGGCGGCCTTGTGCTTTCCCGCCTCTACATATTCCATGCCCTTTCGGTAATGCTCCGCGCTTTTTTCTTCCGGAGAACTGCAGCCCGCGGTCATTATGAGAAAAATCGGGAGTAATACTGCCAAACCAAGGATGTTTCGATAAAGTTTCATAATGCGTCCCAACTTTGTACTTGAGGTGTGAACACTGACTCGTTTTTTTTAATTTACATTCATGCCGGTTTTCCTTAAAATTACTCCTTGCAGAAATAATGCCAGTTTTCTGTGCTTGTTTCTGATATCTTAATGTCCATCCAGAGATCGGATAATTTGTTCAATTTCTGGATGGGTGCTATCTAATACCTAAATTAAGCCACGGCTCTGCCAAGAGCAAGCAGAATCGCAAAGGCTTCTGTATTATGTGCATTCGGCTCGATATTTGCAACACTTGAGTGCTTTGAACGGATAAATGAATCCTCAGGCACGGATTTTAACAGATTTTAAGCTCCCCCAATGATAAACAGAAAGGGCAGGTGAGGCATGGTTTTCTCATTGCATCGAGCAGGGTTGTTTTTATTGGTGCTGGTCTTTTTCTTTTTGACGCCGCAAGCGGTTTATGCCCAGCAGCAGGCTGCAGACTTTTCCGGGCAATACATCCTGGAGGCCGGCGATGTCCTGGATGTAATGGTTTACGGCGAATCCGAGATCTCCAGGACCGTGTTTGTAAGAATTGACGGCAGGATTTCCCTGCCCCTGGCAGGCGAGGTCCAGGCCGCAGGGCTCACTCCTGCCGGGCTTGGCAAAAAGATCACTGAAAAACTGGAGCGCTTCCTGGAAGAACCTGAAGTGACCGTGATCCTTGCAGAAAGCCGGAGCAAGGTGTACTATATACTCGGCCAGGTCCAAAATCCGGGCGAATATGCCATCACCCAGCCTGTGACGGTGGTTCAGGCAATCGCCCGGGCGGGTGGTTTTCTTGAATGGGCGAAAAAGGACCGAATCATGATCGTAAGCGGCCCGACGGAGGAAAAAGCGGAAAATATTTCCTATTTCAACTACGACAAGTTTCTCAGCCGGGATGCCGAAGGTCGCAATGTGGTTATCCAGCCCGGGGATACAATTGTAATCCCGTAAGCAGAAGAAAGGTTTCTCACAGTGATCCCTTCGGGAAAAAGGGGCAGGATGCTGCCTGTGTTTGTTGTGCTTGTGCTTCTGCCCTTGTCTGCAGCCCTTGCGCAAAGTACGCTGCGGGGTGGAATTTCGCTGGAGCACGGCTATGATTCCAATATCGACCGGGAGCCTGAAAATGAAGTATATGAATCCACAACAACGCTTTCGCCAAGCCTTGATTATGTCAGAAAGGGCCGCCGCACCAGGTTTTCTCTCGTATATTCCCCGGGCTTTGTGTACAGTTATTTAACAGAGGACGTGCGCATCGATCACCATGCTACAGCAGGATACGAGCTTGTGTTGACACGAAACCTGCAGATGAAATTCAGCAACAGATTTGTCCGCACAGAAGACCCTTCTGCGGACGGCGAGGGGGTCGAAGACAGTATTGAGATATCTGACAGGCGCGGGCGGCGAAGCTACTGGAGCAACAATTTTTCCGCTAGTACAGCTTATACCTACGGCCGGCAGAGGGTTTTGGAAGTGGGCTACCAGAACCGGGTGCTTGAAAACCGGGAGGGCGCATATTCGGATTATGTGCGGCATGCCCCGTTTGTATCGGTGAGCCACAGAATTAACCACCAGTGGGATACAAGGCTGGAATACGGGTTTGTCCGGGGAAAGTTCGATGAACCCCGGGATTCTGATATATCCGAGGATCTGACCACGAATTCGGGGGATGTTTACCTGTATTACAGTTTCACCCCCCACACGCGCATGTTTGGCCATCTTGGTTATACCCGGGCCGATTACGATGAAAAACCGGATGACTACAAGGTCTACACCTCGGCAACAGGGCTGGAGCATCAATATTCGCGTACGCTGAGCCTGACAGCAGAAGCGGGCGCCTCCTTGGTTGAGCGAAATTATTTTTCAGATACAGATGCTTTCTATCTCAATGCGCAGGTTGAAAAGGGGTGGGAAAGAACTTCCTGGTATCTCAGCGTAGAAAGCGGCCTGGACGCGCGGGAGTACGCGGGTGTTGACGATTTGGGCCTTTCCCGATACTGGTCTGTGGGAACAGGCATGGACCGGACCCTGATGCGCAATGTAAATGGCAGTGTGGATTTCTCCTTTCGTGATGACCGCTACCTCGAGCGCGAGCCCAACGTGGATGAACAGCAGTTTGAAGCCTCGGCCGGGCTATCCTGGTCTTTTGCCCGCTGGTACAAGGGTTTCGGAAGATATACCTTTGTTGACCAGAACGCCGATATCGAGGTGGACAATTACACGGATCACCGCTTTTCCGTGGGGATATCCGCGGAAAAGGATCTTTTCAGATGGTGATAAAACGGGTATAGTTTTAAATCAGACGCCCTTCAGGAGAAGACGGAATCATAATATGGAAAAAGAGCAGCTCCAGTCAGATGTTTTTAAAAGATATTTGAACCTTGTTTTCAGCCGGCACAGGCTCATTGCCGCCATTGTTTTGCTGGCGGTTACTGCGGGTCTTTTTGTTTATGTATCCCAACCCGAAGTTTATCAATCCACCGCTTCGATCATATACCAGCAGCAGCGGATCAACTTGACCCGGTCTCTTGCAGATGGGGGAAGAAACCTCGAGGAGATGGTAAAAACCGTGAGCCAGCAGGTTTTAAGCCGCAACAACCTCGAGGAGATGATCCGGGAATTTGACCTGTATCCCCGCATGAGGCAGGAACTGCCGGTGGAAGACGTTATCGAAAAAATGCGGCAAAAAGATATTAACGTAAACATGGAAAGAAACAAGGGTGATGTGTTCAGCGTTTCTTTCAAGGGCAAGGACCCCCGCACGGTCATGCGGGTCACCAATGCCCTGGCCTCAGAGTTTATAGAAGTAAACCTGCAACTGCGGGAAGAAAGAGCCAGTGAAACGGCCAGCTACATCCAGGATGAACTGGAGATGGCCAAGGAGAAGCTTAACAAGCAGGAAGCCCGGATGCGGGACTACAAGCAAGAGCATTATAATGAAATGCCCCAGCAGCGCAGCGCCAATATGAGCCGGTTAAACGCACTTCAGGAGCAGTATCAGGCACTGCAGAGCAATATTAACGAACTGGAAAACACCCGTTTTTTAATCAGCGAGCAGCTGGAGGTGCGCGAGAAACTCCGGAGAAAATCTGCCGATTCAGGGGAAGTTGAAGCCGAAACCGACGCCGGGGATGGCTCCGGGGGGAGCCTGGCTGCTGCACGCAACCGGCTTCAAAACCTCCTGACCCGGTATAAAGAAGAGCATCCTGAAGTAAAGCGCCTGAAAAAAAGGATCGAGCAGCTTGAAGCCCGGCAGCAGGATACGGCCTTGTCAGCGGAGGCCGGAGGTTCGGCGGGAAATCCGGGCAGCGGGGGCGCATCCGTAGCCCTTAATAAAAGAACCGCCGAGCTCAGGACCCAGTTAAAAGAAATTAATGCCAGGTTAAAGGACAAGCGCAAAGAAGCCGAAGAGCTGAAAAAGAAAATCAGTAAATACGAGGAATGGATAGCGGCCGCTCCGGCCAGGGAAGCGGAATGGTCCGAGTTGACACGGGATTATGACGAGTTAAAGGAATATCACGACGAACTTCTTGCCCAGAGCCTGGCTGCCAGCGCTTCCAAGAGCCTGGAGTCAAGGCAGAAGGGAAGCCAGTTTAAAATCGTCGATTCCGCCTATCTTCCCAGAACGCCTGTTAAAGGGACTTTTTCGAAAATCCTGCTCATTTCCCTGGCCATGGGAGGGGTGGTCGGCTGCGGCGTGGTGCTGGGCCTTGATTTTCTGGATACATCCTTTAAACGGGCAAGTGAAATCGAGGCAGAGATCGGAATGGCCGTGTCCTGCGCGCTTCCCCTGATTGTCACGGAAGCCGAACAAAGGCGTGCCAGGCTCAAGGGCATTGCCTGGTATTTTGTTCTTGCGCTCTGGCTGGCCGGGTTTGCAGCTGCAGCAGTGTATTTCTGGCAGCAGGGAGATATTATAATATAAATCCGAAATTCGAATATCGAAATTCGGGTTCCGGGTTTCATTTAATATCATTTAGGGTTGATGGTATGGGAAAGATTTCAAAGGCATTTGAAAAATCGGCAAACTCTTCAGACAGTGGCGTCCGGTGGCAAGAGTCCGCTCAGGCAGCCGGAAAACAGCCGCCAGAAGAAAAGGCCCCGCACGAAAAACCGTTTGCCGCGTATCGGGATGTCGAAACTGTAGAGGAACGTTGGGACAGGCGGCTGCAGTTGTCAACAGAATCGCACTCCGGCTATTTTGAAAGTTTCCGCAGGCTGCGGGCATCGATTGTCTACCCGTCATCCGGCAAGCGACCCCGTACGCTTCTTGTGACAAGCGCTGCTCCACACGAGGGCAAGGGCTTTGTCTGCGCCAACCTGGGGGTTGCACTTTCCCGGGGCATGGAGCATCATGCAATGGTGGTGGACTGTGATTTCCGGCACCCCACCCTTGCCGGGCTTTTCGGGCATTCCAATGAATCCGGCCTCACAGACTATCTTCAGGATGAAGTGGATCTTTCCCTGCTGATAAGAAAGACCGGCCAGGCCAAGCTTTCCCTGCTTCCCAGCGGCCGCCCGCCGAAAAATCCCGCGGAAATGCTGTCCTCGTCCAGAATGGCCGGGCTCATAAACGAGATGGCCGAACGCTATCCGGACCGCATTGTCCTGTTTGACAGCCCGCCGGATGTGATTGCCTCGGAGACAAGTGTGCTGGCGCAAAATATCGATGGCGTGATCCTGGTCATCAGATACGGCATATCCAGAAAAGAGGATGTAAAAAGATTTGTGGAAAGCCTGGGACGGGAAAAAATTTACGCGGTTGTTTTCAATGCATTTCCGGAAAACACCATAGAGAGCTATCTGGATAAAAAAATGGGGTACGGCTATCGGTATTATAAATATTCGTCTTATTGAATTTTTTAATATTAAAAGGATGTTAACCATTATTCTAGTTTCCAGTATCTAGTTTCTAGTCTCTAGGAATCCTATGCCGTATATTTTTCAAAAATATTATCCCTGGCGAAACATTTTGTTTGTTTTAAGCGAGGGGGCCCTTATATTTGTTATTATAAACTGTGTGTTTATAATGTGGGCGGGTGTATCCGGCTACCGGGAGCTTTTGTCCCTGTATATTTTCCGGGCATTGGTGGTTACCTTTGTTTTCCAGGTTTGTTTCTACTTCTTTGACCTGTATGACCACACCATTATCCCGCTGTTTTCGGATCACACGCTAAAGGTGCTCCAGACCTTCGGGATCGGATGCATCATCCTGGCCTTTGTATATTACATGTTCCCCCTGCTCACGATTTCCAACCGGGTATTCTGGACCGGGATGCTGGCCGTGGGCCTGGCGATTTTGTTCTGGCGATTTGCGTATTTTCAAATACTTGAGCACCGTATTTTTGATCAGCGGATCGCGCTGGTGGGCACGGGACGGCTTGCAGGACAGATTGTTTCGGCCATAGAAGAAAAAAAGGATTCGGGGCACAAAATTGTTGCCTTTGTGGGGGACAAACAATCGCCGGTGGTGGCAGAGGGCGTTCCCGTGTTCAGTGAAGCAGGGGAACTGCAGTCCCTGTGCGAAAAGGGGGAAGTGGAAAAAATCGTGCTGGCCCTGGATGAAAGGCGGGGCGTGATGCCGATGAACGAGCTTATCCAGTACAAGTTCATGGGCATTGAAATTCTGGATGCGGTGGGATTTTACGAAAAGCTCACGGGAAAGATCCTGGTGGAAAGGGTCAATCCGTCATGGATGCTTTTTTCTGAAGGCTTTTATGTCGGCCGCCTCAAAGAAATGCTCAAGCGCAGCATGGATATTGTGTTTGCATCGTGTATGCTTTTGTTGTCTTTGCCTGTTTTTTTGATTTCCGCTGCGGTGATCAGCCTTGAATCCCCGGGCGGGGTTTTTTACCGTCAGCAGCGGGTGGGGCAGAAAGACAGGGTGTTTCATATCATCAAGTTCCGCTCCATGTATGCGGACGCTGAAAGAGACGGCCCGGTCTGGGCCCGCACCGAAGACAACCGGGTAACGCGCTTCGGCGGATTTATCCGCAAAACAAGGATTGATGAACTGCCCCAGCTCATCAACGTGCTCAAGGGTGATATGAGTTTTGTGGGCCCGCGGCCCGAGCGGCCGGTTTTTGTTTCTGAACTGGCGGAAAAAATACCGTTTTATTCCATCCGGCACGCGGTCAAGCCCGGGATCACCGGCTGGGCGCAGATTTATTACCCGTACGGCGCGTCCGTGGAAGACGCGCTGCGCAAGCTGGAATATGATCAGCCCTTTGAAGGTTGTACTAGCAGTATTGTCATAAGTTAACGAATATGAAAAA
>CAZTHW010000035.1:0-15147 GCA_964613595.1 uncultured Desulfobacteraceae bacterium
CTTCCAAGTGGTTTTTCCATGATTTTTCTCCAAATCGCTCAGGCACGACTTTTCTCGTCAACACGGCCCGCTGTCATCAGAATCAGGCTGTTGACCACTGCTGCGGCCACGTTGGAGCCGCCTTTTCTGCCGACATTGGTAATCCATGGCAGGTCCATGCCCGCAAGTTCATTCTTGGATTCTGCCGCGTTTACAAACCCCACCGGCAGTCCCACTACAAGGGCGGGTGCGGCGGAGCCGGCGCGGATGTGGGAAATGAGCCTGAGCAAGGCAGTCGGGGCGTTTCCCACCACGTAAATGCCGCCGGCCATTTCCCCGGCAAGGGCGTCCACAGCCGCCGCAGCCCGGGTGACGCCCCGGCCGGCAGCGATTTTTTCAACGGCCGGTTCCGCCATCAGGCACCGGAGCCTGCATCCGAACCGGCTTGCGGCATGTTTCCGGATACCCGCCAGTGCCATGTTTGTATCCGTAAATACCGGAAAGCCAGCCCGGATCGCCTCGATGCCGGCTTCAATGGCGCGGGGATGAATACGCACGGTTTGCAGATAATCGAAATCCGCGCTGGTATGAATCATCCGGGACACCACGGCCCACGCCTCCGGTGCCAGCCCGTGGTCCCCGGACTCGGCTGCAATGATGTCAAAACTCTTTTTTTCAATTTCCTCGGGCTGCATGGCGCGTTATCCTTTCGCGGCCTTCCAGTGCCTGCAGGCATCGGCAAAACGGGCCGCGATTTCCGGACAGCTCAGAAAATGCAGGTGCACGTAGCTGCCCAGGCTGCGGTTGCGCAGCCACCCCGGGCACCCGCGACCTGCGCCGGCTTTGTCCCCGGCTGCATAAACCGGTACGGTTCCCGTAAAATCGCCTGCAGGCGTGTGTTTTGAATAGTGGAACTCATGTCCCCGGGCAACCGTTCCGGCCGGGCCGAGGGGCGTGTCCCCGGTAAAGCGGATTTCCCGGTATCCCAATGCGGCCAATTGATCCTGCATACGGGTTGCAAAAGGAAAAACCCCGGCCATTTCATGAGATATGCCCGGTTTTGTACGCATTTGCCGGCACAGGTACATAAATCCGCCGCACTCGGCATAGATCGGCATGCCGGATTGGCTCATGTTCAGAATTTCCCGCCGCATATCCGCGTTTTGCGCCAGTTTGTCAGCATAAAGCTCCGGGTATCCGCCGCCGAGATACAGTCCGTGCAGGTCTGCAGGCAGACGGGTATCACAAAGCGGCGAGAAAAAAACAATCTCGCAGCCCTGTTCACGCAACAGATCCAGGTTGTCCGCATAATAGAAGCAAAACGCCGGGTCCCGGGCCACGCCAATGCGCACGTCGGGTTTAGCAGCCGCCCCAGCGGCCGCGGCTTGGATCTTCACACCGGGCAGCCCGTGAAGAAGCCCGTCCAGGTCGAGGTGCTTTTCCGCAAATTCAGCAAGCGCCGTGATGTTTTCCGCGCTCAGCACGTGATCGTCTGCCGTATAGAGCCCGAGATGCCGATCCGGAATTTCGATTTGCGCGTTTCGCGGGATGCCCCCCAGAAGCGGCACCCGGCTGTCTGCCATGGCCTGTTCGATGTATTCCAGGTGTCGGGCGCCGGCCACCTTATTGGCCACCACGCCGGCCATCCGGACCATGGGGTCAAACTCGGAAAACCCCTTGACCAGGGCGGCAAAACTGCGGGCCATGGCCCCGGCATCCACCACCAGGAGCACGGGCAGGCCCAGCCGTTTGGCCATCTCTGCGGTGGACCCGGCTTCGCTACCGCCTGCCGCACCGTCATAAAGGCCCATGACCCCCTCGACCACTGCAATATCCGCATTTGCGGCCCCGCTGGAGAAAATCCCCTCAATGGCGGCCGGATCCAGCATCCACCCGTCCAGGTTCCGGCTGGTGATCTGCGTAATCCGGGCATGATGACCGGGATCGATAAAATCCGGCCCCACCTTGAAGGGCGCCACTGCAAGACCCCGTTTTTTCAGGGCCGCCATAAGTCCCAGGGTAACCGTGGTCTTGCCGCTGCCGCTGGCAGGTGCGGCCACCACCAGGCCCTGGATGTCCGCTGAATTACAATCCATGCCAAAAATCGCCAAACGTGAGTTATTCGCCTTTGCGCTGCGCGCGCATAAAAAAAGCCCTCCCAAGCCTTTTGGCTTAAGAGGGCTGCACCCGTCTTTCTTGACCCTTTAAATACATGCCAGGTGAAGCCACGCACCATGACACACAACAGCAACAAGGCAGGTCTTCTGGCTCCCGGATCTTCCTGATTTCCGCGCCTTCCCGCAGGCCGGCATTTTCCGCCGGCTCCGCTCATGCGCCAAAAAACGCACAAAAGGAGGCAGGCAAAAAATACGTGCCATGCAGTGGCATGCTGCGGATTTCGTCCCCGGTCACAGCGGCGGGTCCGCTCCCGATTTACACGGGATTCCCTTTTTCCATCCCATCATGGGACCTTATTGCAGCTTTGTGTCTACCGGTTTCAAAGACAAATGTCAAGTTTGCAATGCTGCCGCACGGGATGATCTTGAAGCCATGACCCGCAGTTCCTGCAATCCGGTCAAGGCGACGCTTTTCCGCCCGGCGCCGATACCGGCAAAGCATCACCCGGGACAACCGGTTTGCGCAATCGGCATCGAATTTCTGTTTTTCGCGGAAAATCTCACCCTGACGGGGTCGCTGGGCGCGGCCATCGTGCTGTTTAGCATCTATATCGCCAGCCGCAAATAACCGGATTGCATTCGTTAAAACAATTGAACGGCGCGGTGGGGATGTGATATTCTGAAACTGCTTATTCAAGCCTAAACTGAGCGATTTTCAAGTTTTAACACCTGAAAATGACTTAATTCCTTAAAAAAATAAAAAAGATTGATCCGTGTAAAAATTTGAAACGCTCAATTTAGGTCAAGGATTTCACGGGATCTGCCAGCAGGAGCGCTTGCCGGGATGCAGACAGCGATCTCCATAATCGGGGGAAACATTGCCGGGCTTTCGACCGCCTACCACCTGGCCCGCCGGGGATTCCGGGTGACCGTATACGAAGCCCGCATCTGGAACAAACCCTGCGGCGGTGCGATCAGCTGGGAGTTTGTCAGATACCTCACACAGGCCCTGCGCATCGAGCCGGCATGGCTGTCCGGACGGCTGCTGGCGCCCTACCGGGTCCGTAAGCTCCGCAAATACCCTTGGTTTGCCCCGGTTCACAACAGCCGCCAAAAAACCTGAAGGGACATCTTATCGCCGGGGCGGATTAATGGGGACCTACGAAACGTCCGGGTCGCGGCCCGAATAATACGCCCACACCCGGGCATATGCAGCCATGGCCTTTTCAGCAGAATCAAAAAACGGCACGCCGGCCTGGCAGAAGGTCCGGCCGGTATCCGGCGGCATCCCGGGTATGGCCACAATCAGAAAAGGTTTCCCGGATTTTTTCTGCGCACGTATCATGCCATCCACATATTGGTTATTGGTGTCTTCGTCCAGGCCGGAGCCGATGACCGCCACGGCATCCACTCCCGGATCTGAGGCCACCAGATCGGCGGCCTGAATGAAAATGTTCATGTCCATGTGCGCGGTCAAGCTCACGTCAACGGGATTGGCCAGGCTGGTGCCGGTGGGCGGGACGTGTTCCGCCAGGCGCTGCCGGGTTTGCCCGGAAAGTTCGGCCATCTGCAGGCCATGGCGCCCGGCAGCCTCGGCCGCTGAAACCGCCAGTCCGCCCGGACCGGAAATAACCGCCACGCGGCCGCCCGGTGCAGGGGGCAGCAGGTAGAATGCCATCATCGTATCCACCCATGCCTCCCATCCGAAAACCGCCACTGCGCCGCACTGATTCATCAGGCCGTGCCATATCCGTTCCGATCCTGCCATTGCACCGGTGTGGGAAGATGCCGCCCGGCCGCCTTCCGGTGTCAGGCCTACCCGCCACAGGACCACCGGCTTTCTGGTTGCCGCCGCCTTCAGGGAGCGGAGAAAATACGGGCCGTCGCACACGCCTTCCAGGTAGCCGCCGATCACCTTTGTTTCCGGGTCACAGGCGAAATAAGAGAGGAGATCCGCGCTCTGCAGGTCCGCCTCATTGCCCAGGCTCACGGCCTTGCTGAAAGCCAGGCCTTTTTCCGGCGCCTGCCGCCCGAGGATGTTGGCCAGGGAACCGGAATGGGAAATCAGGCCCAGGTGACCCGGCTGCCGGGAAAGACCCGGGAAAAAGGAAAGTCCCGTGCGCGGGGCGTAAATCCCCATGCAGTTGGGACCGAACAGGCGCATACCCGCGGCCCGGGCCGTATCCACCATTTCCCGTTCAATCCGGCGGCCCGCTTCCGTCCCGGTTTCCCTGTATCCGGCAGTAAACAGGACCACGCCCCTGACCCCCCTGGCCGCGCACTCCTGCACCACGCCCGGGGCCAGGTGCCTTGCCACCAGAACAATGGCCAGATCCACCGGCTCTTTTATTGCGGAGATGCTGGAATAACAAGGCAACCCGTCAATGGTTCCGGCCTTCGGATTGACCGGATAAATCGGACCGGGAAAACCCATATCCTGAAGGGCCAGCAAAAAGATCTTGCCGGTCTTCATGCCCTGGGGCAGGCCGACAATGGCCACGCTGCGGGGCCGGAAAAGCGGATCAATCTCGGCAAACAGGCCGTCCTCGTTTGTCACTGCGGTTTTCCTTCCTCCCGGAATGGCCCGGAAATTCAATTTATTCTTGTACAAATTCAACAAAATCAGTATAAACTGAAATAATGGCTTTTCAAAGAAATAAATTTTACCCGCGCGTCCTGAAGGACCTGGTAAACCGCTCAACCGTGGGCATGTATTTCTACCTGGTCATCACCCTGATCGTGTTGTCGGTAAACGGCTTTTACAAAAGACATCCCGGATTTTCCGCCCTCTTTTTTGTTGCAATGCTTATCATCGCCGGCTTCCGGATTTTCCAGTTTTATCATTTCCGCCGGCTCAATGAATTCAACGAGGAATTCGTCATTCTCCTGTTAAACCTCGACACCGAGGAAACCCTGAACCTGGCCGAACAAATCCGCTCGGAGATGGAAAACCTGCGGTTTCCCTTTGAAGGTCAGCATATCAGCGCCACTGTCAGTCTGGGCGCGGCATCATGCATTCCCGGGAAACAAAGCCAAAAGGAAGATTTTTTAAAAACAGCCGACGAAGCATTATACCGGGCAAAAAGCCTGGGCAGAAATCACGTGATCTTTTCGGATAAAACCGTGAACCCGCCCGATCCGGAAACGCACAACTAGAACCTAAAACAGGTTGCGCAGCAACCATTCAAAAATATCCTCCCCTACCGGTTCGGCAGATGAAAAAGCGCGGCTGCGGCGTCCACGCCCGGAATGCCACGGCTCACGCTCCGGAATCAGCGGCTCGGCCTCGGCATGCCGGCCCGGATTGACCCGAACGTGGACCCGACGCGCTTTTTGCGACCGTTGCGCTTCGTAATCTCGCCGTTTTCCGGTATCCGCAAGCACGGAATACGCTTCCTGAATATCGCGGAACTTGCCGCTGTCGCCGCCTTCATGATCGGGATGATACTGCTTTGCAAGCTGCCGGTAGGCGTCCTTGACTTCCTGTTTGCTGGCATCCGGGGAGATGCCCAGGATTGCATAATAACTCTTTGCCATAACCTGTACCCACCTCCTGTTGCCCGGGATTCATTATGGCGGAAACAGTTTTATTTTACTTAATAACTTGACATTTTTATTATAAACAACCTTCGCGGCACAGTCAATTCCCCTCATCGCACATCTCACAGGTGACGTCTTCGAGCATTTCCTCGAAATACCGGATTTCCCGGCGGCGGATCATTGCCCGGATTTCTTCCGGGTTGAGTATCTCCGGCTGCTGATGATAGGTTTTAAGCATCTTGACAATATCCAGGCGGTCTGACAGGGCTTTTTCAGACCGGGGGCTTTTGGCGTAGCGATGCAGCTTCATGGCAACGATGAGTTCCGGTTTGAGGATGCGGAGGCTGCGCCCGTTCAGGGTCAACGTATTTGTGGTTTCATCCGGGTTTTCAAGCACGCGGCGCACCAGTTTTGCGGATATCGGCTTGCTGACCTCGGACAGGAAATCCACGTAAAGCCGGGTGTTGCGGTGACGCAGGCTGTGGCTGGTCGAATCCGAGGTTTCAAAAAGCGCCTCCAGTATCTCCAGCTTGTCCGGCGGGATGTCATCGTTTAAAAAATCCGCAAAATCCTGCGCGGGAAGGATGACATCCACGTCAAAGGTCACCCTGGGCTCCACCGGCGGCTGGATATACTTGGAGGCGGCCAGCGCGCCCATAAGCACGGCATCTTCATAAACACGCGAAATGTCGATCAACACCCGGTCAAAATTGTTGACCCGGTGGTCTTCGGAAAAATATTCCAGAAAATGTTCGGCCACGATGAAACATTGCGTCTGATCGCAGGAAACAATCTGCTGGGGCATGGCGCGATTCCTGTACGCTGAAATTTACGGTTTACGGTTTACGGCTTTGTCTTTGTTTTTATACAAATTTACAGATCATGACAATCATTTTGTCAGCAACATGATCATTGATCTCTTTATCAGTTTCCTGCATGTATGATAGCGTATAATGCTTAAAACATAACCGACAACTACTGAACCAAGGAGGCCGGCATGCCAGATCGCGTCATTATTTACGGAAAAGCGGGTTGACCCTACACGGAAAAAGCTCGTGAAGCTTACAAGGATCACACCTATGTCAACGTCAAAAGCGACAGGGAAAAACTTGACGAAATGCTCAAAGTCTCCGACGGACAGCGCAAGGTGCCGGTCATTGTGAACGGGGATTCCGTCACAGTCGGCTACGGCGGCTCCTGAGGAGTGTGATCCGTAAGGCCGTGTTGCCTTACGCGTATTAACGAATACCTTTAAAATCGGAGGGGATCAACGGGATTGCCCGGGAACAAGGCACCCGTGGCGGACCTGTGTTTATCCTTTTTCCGGGCCGCCACACAGGTCCGCCCCTGCATACTTTCAATGCCTGCATTCTTTTGCAAAAATGAAACATGCGCCCCGGCACGGATTTAACATCCGCACCCTGCCGCAGTTTCCCCGAGATCATCAAAAACTTGATATTATGGGAACATACTGCTATGAGAGGAAGTCAGTTCGCTGTTATCAGACCAGCGGACAGATGGATAAAACAGGAAATAAGCGGCTATGAAACTCAAGAACGAAACCATTGACGACGTGGTTGTCATTACCGTATTGGCCGATGCGCTCGATGCGGGAAACGTCGCGGATTTCAAATCCAGCATCACCCCCCTGCTCAAAAATTCCGGCAAGGTGGCCCTGGACATGAACCGGGTCAAATTCATGGACAGCTCGGGCGTCGGGGCGATGCTTGCGTGCCTGCGCATCCTGCATACCCGAAACGGGGAACTCAAGCTGTTTAACCTGAGAAGGCAACTGACAGATTTATTCAAACTGGT
This sequence comes from uncultured Desulfobacteraceae bacterium, assembly GCA_964613595.1. GTDB lineage: Bacteria > Desulfobacterota > Desulfobacteria > Desulfobacterales > Desulfosalsimonadaceae > Desulfosalsimonas. The sequence continues at coordinate 7,452 of CAZTHW010000035.1, forward strand.
GCGGCTCGACCGGATCATCGACATCCACGAGTCCAGAAAAGCGGTGATCAAGGCGTTTCAGGAACCGGCCGGCGGATAGAGACAACCACATCATTCCGGGGAACCCCTGCCTGATGACAAATACGGCCACCTCCCATACCGGGGAAAACAAAGCGCACGCGGCTTCGACGCAAAGCCGTATCCCACTGTTTCTCCCGTTTTGCCAACTGCCCGGGCCGGCCGGTGATGTGCCGGACCGGATCCCGGCGGCTTGCGCCCGGACATCACCGGGATGCCAACATGAATTTCAACTCGGCATGAGCAATGTGCCCGATAACCCAACCGGCAGCGCGCTGCAAAACCAACCAGCCTGGCAAGGAGTTTTTTTCAAATGGATGACTACATAAACAACAAGATTTCCACCCGCGCGGTTCATTCCGGCGAGGTCCGGTTTAACGAATACGGGTCTGTGACCACGCCGATCGTCCAGACCTCGACCTTTATCTTCAAGAACGTGGAAGAAATCCGGAAACTCGCCGAGGGCGACATTGAGCGCTTCGAATACGGAAGATACGGGCATCCCACCCAGCTTGCGGCCGAACGGAAGCTCGCCGCACTTGAAGAAGCCGAAGATGCGGTATTGTTCTCCTCGGGCATGAGCGCCATTACCACTTCTCTTTTCATGCTGCTCAAAGCCGGCGATCACCTGATCATCACGGATGACGCCTACAAGCGCACCCTGGACTTCTGCAAGTCCTACCTGGGACGTTATAATATCGAATGCACCGTGGTCCGGATGTGCGACTACGAAGCCATGGAAAACGCGATTCAACCCAACACCAGGGTGTTTTTCTCAGAGTCGCCCACCAACCCGTATCTCAACATCATGGACCTGGAGCGGCTCATGGAGATCTTCGGCAAAAGGGACATCACCGTGATCTCGGATTCCACTTTCGCCACCCCCTTTAACCAGAAGCCCCTGGAATACGGTGTGCACCTGGTGATCCACAGCGCCACCAAGTACCTGGCAGGCCACAACGACCTGCTCTCCGGGGTTCTGCTCGGCAAAAAGGAACTCACCGACCCCATCCGGGAATTTCTGAAAATTACCGGCGGCGTGATCGACCCCAACTCATCGTATCTGCTGATTCGCGGACTCAAAACCTTCCCGCTGCGCATGGAGCGATTAAACAGCAATGCCCAGGTCGTGGCCGAACACCTGGAGGCAAACAGCAAGATCAAGCGGGTGTATTACCCCGGACTTGCCAGCCACCCCCACCATGACGTGGCAAAGCGCCAGATGAAAGGATTCGGGGCCGTGGTCACATTCGAGGTCAAGGATGATGCCGAATATGTACTCAATTTTTTAAGCCGGCTCAAGATCCTAAGCATCGGGCCCAGCCTGGGCGGGGTGGAATCCCTGATCACCCACCCGGCCACCATCAGCTATTACATGCACACCCCGGAAGAACGCTTGGAACTGGGCATCAAGGACGGCCTGATCCGGCTTGCCGTGGGCATTGAAGACCCGCGCGACATTGTCGCCGATATTGACCAGGCCCTTGCCGGGGCGGAATAATCCGCCGGCGGCCAATGGCGGATTACAACCCGAGGGCGAATACGCGGGGGATTCATGATCGCGATCATTACGCTGCTGGTAATCGTTTTTCTTTCCATTATCATCACCCGGGTGGCCACCATTGCCCTGACCCATACGGGTATTTCCAGAGAGGCGGCCCGGTTTCAGGCCCGGTCCGCATTCACCGGCTCCGGTTTTACCACGCAGGAATCCGAAATGGTGGTAAACCATCCGATCCGGCGCCGGATCGTGCTTCTGCTGATGCTGCTGGGAAACGCCGGCATCGTCACGGCAATGTCCTCTCTGATCCTTTCATTTGTCAGGCAGAATGGTTCTTCTGCCGGATTTTCCCTGAAAATTATACTGCTGATTGCCGGCATGGTGGCCCTCTGGGGGGTGGCATACAGCCGATGGGTGGACAAGTGGCTGTCGGCAATGATCGACAAGGCCTTAAACCGGTTCACGGATCTCGAAGTCCGCGATTACGCCAGCCTGCTGCATTTGGCAGGAGACTACCGGATAGCCGAGCTTCGTGTCAACCCGGAGGACTGGCTTGCCGACAAGACCATGAAAGAAGCCGGGCTCAGGCAAGAAGGCGTCATGGTGCTCGGGATCGAACGCCCGGACGGCACTTTCACAGGCACACCGGACGGAAACACCGCCATCCGCCAGGGGGATATCCTGGTTCTCTACGGCCGCACCGGCGCGCTCAGAGAACTCGACGAGCGGCAAAAAGGGGTGAGGGGCGATATCCGGCACGAGCAGGTCGTCGAAGCGCAGGAATCAGCCAAAAACCAGGAAGGGGGCACCGGCGCCGGCAAAGAGCAGAAGAAATCTTGACAGGGGGCAAGGTGCATGCTATGGATGTTCCGTATTAAAGCCGGGGCGTAGCGCAGTCTGGAAGCGCACTTGCATGGGGTGCAAGGTGTCGCAGGTTCAAATCCTGCCGCCCCGACCAAATTTATTCCGTATTCTCAGTTACTTCCAAACTCGAGGGGGCAAGGTCTGGTAGAACTCTGGTAGAATTCCATGCTTCTTCCAACTTTGCCCCGTCCTCCTTGCCAGCGGTATGCCGGTAATAATGGTTCACAATCATATTCGAAGTGGTATGCCCGACCTGTTTTTGTATGAAACTCATCCGCTCATTTTTGTCCAGTGCATTGGTTATGTATGAAGCCCGGGTGTCCCGCAGGCTGACTTTTTTATCACAACCGATTTTCTTGAGCGTCGGCTTAAAAACTTTCTGATTAAGCGAATTAAAATGAACAGGCCGACCAGCTTTGTTCAAAAAGACGAAATCCTCTTCACTGCCTTTCCAGGTCCGTTTACGTTGCTCCCGAAGCGCGTCAACAACAAATCCAGGAAGCTTAACATCCCTTTTTGAGCCAGCTGTCTTGGGTTCCTTGATAAACTCTTTTCCGCCTTTAAGACGGACAAGAACCTCCCTGATTTGGATTTCCCCTTTCTGTAAGCATACCCGCTTCCATTTTAATCCCGACACTTCCTCCATCCGCATGCCAGAAAAAAACAGTACTATAAACAATGGCTTCCAGTAATCGTTCACCGCCCTGATGAATTCGTTAATCTCATCGAGATTGAGGGAATTCTTTTCTTTCCGCTGATCATCTTTTTACCGCCAAGGCACTGCTATGATGAAAAGATACAAAACAGAAGAACTCAGAAAACAGGCAGAAACCATTTACAGGCTGAGGCAACAGGGCAAGTCTTATCAGGAGATTGCAGCACAGGCCGGGCTTTCATACCAAAACACGGTTCAGAAATACCGCAAGGAATGCCTTTTTAGAAAACAAGCCTTTTATTATCCCTTCATCGAATACATCTCGGCCCGTGCCGAAAAAGCAATTAGAAAAAGCATGGGAGAAGAAATGCTGGCCTGCCCTGAGAGCCTCAATAATCGCGAAGCACTCCGGAGCCTTCTTTTTTGGCCCGGGGTCAACACCGGAACCCTGGAAAACCTTGCCAAAGGACTTACAGCAGCAGGATATGAATCATTCGACGCGGGAAAAATAATAGAGGATCTGTTTCAAAGTAAAAAACGTGCCTACCGTTCAATCGATTAAACACCAAAAATACATTCCAATTTTCCATTCACGGGAGATTGTACCTGGAGTGTAACTTCATTCATGTTCAAGAGGCGGTAAAGATGGATTGTTTCAATGAAATTTCTCCCTATAACATTCGAGAGGCAAAACCGACTCCTGCCAAGTGTGCACTATTGGTCATTGACATGCAGCAGTATTTCCAGTCCATTGCCTCCCCTATTATTGGCAACGTGCTTTCAATTGTCGAAGCCTGCCGCTTAAGGTATATGCGGATAATATTTACCCGCCACGGGCACAGCGATATATCAAAAGACGGCGGCATGCTATATCAATGGTGGGGAGATTGTATTGAGTATGGTTCTAAAGACTGGGAGTTAATAAAGGCCATTCAACCGGGTAAGTATGATGCTGTTCTTGACAAAAACAGATATAATGCTTTTCACGGCACAACACTTGACGAAAGCCTGCGCTCCATCAAGTGCTACGTCTCACAATAAGTGACCCCAAAAGTCCAACAATAAATGACCTTAGACGGGGTTAACCCCTATCCGTCAACCCCATCTATAAATTTTGGTTACGGAGCCCGCTGCAATAAATTCGGCAGCATTTCCGCCAAAGCTTCTCGTTTTTCAGCTCTTTTTTGCGGATCAAGGTCTTTCAGATATTCAACAGCCTCCCGAAAATTGTAGCTTTTTACGATCATCACCATATCGACGGGATTATAGTTTTTCTCGCACCTAAAACACCTTGCCAGGTTGGTCTTCGGATTGGTGGCTGTTCTGAATTCCTTGCAAACGGGGCAAAGAAAACGGATGTAGCCGCCATCTGCTTTGGTTTCCAGTTTCAGGTGTTTGGCTATCAGAGTGGCTATGGGGATTTCGTTGCGAAGCCGCCTGAGCAGTTGCTTTGAATATGTCATTGTCATGCTCCTGTTATAAGTGAAAATCGGCGATGGTATCGTTGACGATTTGATCGTTTATAATTTTATCGTTTTTCGAAGCCGCATGGATCAGGCATCCGGTGGCGATATTGTTGATTTGGCGGGGGATGCCTCCGGCATAATCGTGGATCAATGCCTTGGCTTCGGGATCAAAGAGTTTGTCGGGTGCTCCGGCACAACGAAGCCGATGATCCACATATGCATCGGTTTGCGCTTTGGACAGGCTTCGAAGCCGGATACGAACCGATATGCGATGAACCAGGTCAGCATGGGCCGTGCGCTTCAAGATATCGCCGATGGGTTCCTGGCCGCAGAGAATGATTTTTAACGGAAGCCGTTTTTCCAGCCCGGCATTGACCAGCAGGCGCAGGTCAGTCAGGGTCTGGGCCGCCAGTAAATGAGCCTCATCGATGACAAGCAGGGTATCGGTCTCAGAAGCCTGGATTTTATCCGTGATTTGCATAAGCAGGCGGTCTTTGCCCAGCCGGGGCGCCTCGCCCAGGCCTGCTACGATCATCCGAAGAAAGGCCCCCGGGTTGATGCTGGTCTGATGCACGTACAATCGATGGAATCGGTTGGGTGGCAGGGTGCGGGTAAACAGCCGCAGCAAAGACGATTTGCCCACCCCGGTCTGGCCCATGACCAGGGCAAAAGCGCCTTGTGCAGAGAAAAAGTCAAGACGGGCCAGTGCCTGCTCAAAGCGCTCATCAGTAAGCAGCCAGTCTGCAGGTGGATTTTCGGTAAACGGGTTGTCTGTCATTTGAAAGTGGCTAAAAAACATCATTGCTCCTTTCGGATCAGATCCTTGATCTCCCGGATCACGTTGGGCAAAGATGGCGATGGGGCGTTTTCAACGGCCCGTTGGACCATCTGCTTGTTGATCGCGGTGCTCTGGTTATAAACTTTTTTGAGCATTTCCAGTTCATCAGCGGAGAAAGCCATCAATTCGCCTTTTCTGCCGATTGCCCGGGCGATGGTGTTGGCAAACGCGTAAAACGGCCAGGGGCGGTTTTCTGTGGCTTTTCGGTAATCGATGCCTTTGATTTGTGAATTGAGCTGTTCTTGATGCTCCCGGATCAGCAGATCCAGGTAATTGTGTTGGGATTTCACAGGCCGGGGGCTGGCGGCAGATTGTTGCCCGGTCTCCCTGTCATGCCGTTTTCCCTGCCCCAGGTATCGGCCACGGGTGCTGTGGATATCCACGGTGTCCAAATGGCCGTAAGGGTCGTAGCGGACCTCGACCTTGTCGCCACGGAGTTTGGGATCAACCCGGTAAAACACGTTGTTTAACCGGACATCGGAGAATTCTGGGTTTACCCGGCGCTGTGCCTTTTCCATAAATGCCGCCAAAACGTCATGTATATCGACCGGGCGGAGGGATGTAAGGCCCTTTTGATACGCTACATCAGGGGTTTGATTGATTTCCGAGTGGATTTGCACATGGTAGTCCATGGCCAGAAATGCGCTAAGGGCCCGGTTGAGCTGATCCAGGGTGAGAATGTCACCGGCGCGGACTTCCCTTTCAAACCGGTTTTGTATGGTTAAAAACAGCCTTTCAATAATACCGCCCGGCGCCGGATCACCTTCAGGCCGGTAGATCAGCCGGGTATGGATCATATAGCAAGCCCTTTTAAGCCCCCGGGCATGATAGACCTTGGCATTGTCGAGATACAATGCCCGGGGGGCACCATGGACCGATAAAGCGCGGACCATGGTGTCGATCAGTACCTGCAGGTTTTGCCTGAGATAATACCGGGCGCCAACCACATAACGACTGTGGCAGTCAATAAATGCGGAAAGGTAAGTGGGCACGACTTCATTTTGTTCAATGACGTAAGGCCCTTCTTCAAAGTCGCCGACCCACAGCTCATGGGTATGTTCCCGGCTCCAGCGCTTGCGGACCTTTTTGCCGGTCACGTCAAGCTTGATCCGGGTGGCGCCGGCGTTTTTGAGGTGCCGGTACATCGTGGAACGAGGCACGGTAATGCCATATTGCTTATCAAGAAAACGGTTGATGGTTTGAGGGGACCGGTACGGCTGATCTTTTTTGAGCTCAACGGCTTTTTCGACGGCCCCGGATGTTGCCGCCCGGGGGTTGCCAATGTCGCTGCGCTGTTTTCGGTAAAGCCCGGCAAATCCGCCCTGGCGATATTTTTTCAGTTTGCGCTTCAAACGCGACAGCGACGGTTTGCCGACCCGGCCATCAGGGAACACCACCTCCTGCTGGGAAAGATTTTTAAGGTATTGATTGATGCCTTCGGGTTCGATTTCATCAAAAATGATCTCGTCAAGCAGGTCGCACCAGAAAATCGCCCATTTTTCATCGTCAATTTTCATGAAAACACCTCCTTTTTAGATTCTGGAGGTGAGCCTACATCATGAAAAACCGGATGTTGTTGCGAGGTTGGGGAAAAGTGAGATGTCGAAACAATTTTGGTATGCCGCTTCGAGATGCAGAAGCTTTCTGCACTGTATCAGCAGATTTTTCCGGGCATTGGTTGCATGTTTTCTGGCAGGTACGGTCAAATTGGCCAGATGTCGGCTGATAAATGATGCCGGATCAGCCTGAAGTATCAATTGATGAGCTCTTAGCGACAGATTTTTCATCTGGCCGAATGTGCCGACCCAGCGCCATATAGTGCTTTTGCTCAACTGCCGCTCATCGTCGGGATACTTCTGGTAGCCAATCGTGTGCTGCCGGGTCACACTTTCATAGCTTGCCGAATCATTTTCTACGTACTGAGCGCTATACTCCAGGGTTGTCTGAAGTGTATAACGCTTATATGGCAGGGCAAAATCGGGGTATTGGGGGATGCGCTTCTTGCATCCAGGACATCGCCATCGGACCAGAAGACAATAAACGATTTGAATAATCTGTTGTACCGGTATGAAAAACTGTCGTTTCCGTACATCATGGCGCTTGAACTCCTCCGAGGGGATGTTGCAAACCGGGCATTTCGGTATTGTGGGGGCGATCTTTCCCTTTCCGACTTTTTTTGAATAATTTTCAATGTCTTCTGGTGAAGGATATGAAAAATCATTGACTGTTTCGGAAATTTGGTTATATTGCATGTAAAGCCTCCTTTTTTCGTTTCTGGTTGTTTTGCAAACTCTTTAAATAATTAAAGAGACACA
>CAZTHW010000036.1:0-7993 GCA_964613595.1 uncultured Desulfobacteraceae bacterium
AGTTGCGGGAGTCCACCATGCTTGTCAGTGTGGTAATCCCCGAGGGAAGGTAGATGCCCGCTGCCATGCCCAGCAGGAAGATTGCGCCCCGGATCTGCCAGAGTTCGGATGAAAGTGCGATCAACAAAAGCCCGGCGCCCGCCCCGCATGCTGACAGCACGATGGTGCGGCGGTGTCGGATGCGCGCGGAGATAAAGCCCGAGCCGCTAAGGGCGATAAAATAGCCAACGGACATGACCAGAAACAGGGACCCGGCCTGGGCATGCCTGAGGCCCAATTCAGATTCGATGCTCGGCATCAGGGGCGAAAACATGACCCGGGCAATGAATGTCAGAAAAAATATCAGGGTCACAAACAGGATCGGCACCAGCGGATCCGGCCGGTAAAACGGGGGTGGAGCGGATTGTTCGTGGCGATGTTTTTCCATAGCGTTTCCATACCAGATTTGTTTCCGGATATCCATGACCGGTGTGACTGAAAGATTACCGATACCGCCCCCTGGCCTGACAAAGATTATGGATTTTTGGCTGTTTGTTGTTACTTTTCAAATCCGTTGCGCCCTGCAAAAAAGAAACTCGACTCTTCCCGGATTTTCGCAGGGTCGGGCCGGCGGGGAAGTCCGGCACTCAAAGAAGTGAGCTCTCATAAGATATGAATCTCACTCAAATTCCAAAGGATCGAAAAATAGAGGTTCGTCTTCGTAGTTGAGTGCCGGACCACCCCGCCGTCCCGCCCTGTCCAACCTTCTCGACAGTTGAGCCCCTCCTTCCCGGGCAAGCTTCCGCGCGGATTTTGAATTTTTGTCATTAGAATTTGTTTCGATATTCGTGCTTCGTATTTCGAGTTTATTCCCGGATGGATTTGTTCTTGCGAATTTGCGGGTTTGCCGGTAAAAATAACGGGAAATGTCTCAGGACTTGGATGGTAATGAACCTGCGGAAAAAGGGGGTACCGGGTGAACAAAAAGGCGATTCCTGGCGGGGCTTTTGTTTTTTTCTTGGTATTTTTGGCATTTGCGCTGCCGGTGGTGATGCCCGGGTGTGCGGTGCTTGATTACACGCTGCAGGATACCGTGCATCCGGATTCCGGATCCATTACGCTTTCCGGCCTGAAGGCGGATGCATCCGTCCGGCGCGACGAGCTGGGCATTCCCGTGGTCGAGGCGCAGAACATGCAAGATCTGATTTATGCCACAGGCTATGTGATGGCTGCAGACCGGCTTTCCCAGATGGTTTCCTACCGCCTTATCGGTCAGGGCCGGCTTTCCGAGATGACCGGTGAGATGGGGCTTGATATTGATTTGTTGATCCGGACCCTCGGCCTGCCCCGGGCGGCCCGGGAGCAGTACGAGCAGCTCGACCCGGAGCAGCGCCGGATGCTGCAGTATTTTGCCGACGGGGTCAACGCGTACATGGAAACCCACCAGGAAAAACTGCCGGTGGATTTTGCGGTTACCGGCTACACCCCGGAGGCCTGGGAACCGATTGATTCCATCTATATCTTCCATGTGCTCAACCTGGGCCTTTCGTTTAACCTGCGCGAAGAGATCGCTTTTTTGAATCTTGCCGGCGCCCTCGGCCCGGAAAAAGCGGCCTGGCTGTTCCCGGTACATCCGGACGAGCCCCTGCCGTTTGAAAAGGCAGCAGTCCTTGGCCGGGCACGACTTGCCGATTCCGGCATCGGAGAGGAGGCCCGCGCCCTGGCAGATGTCACCGGCCGCCTGGAGCGGGTTTTAATGCCCCTGGGGACCCCGGCTTCCAACAACTGGGCCGTGGCCCCGGAACGAACGGCAAAGGGCGCCAGTATCGTGGCAAATGATACTCACCTGCCGCTTTCCCATCCGCCCATCTGGATGCTCATCCAGCTCAAGGCCCCGGGCTTCCACGCGGCCGGCGTGGCCATGCCCGGCATCCCGGCCATCGTGGCCGGTTACAACGGCCATGTCGCCTGGGGAATGACCATGGTCATGGGCGACAGCCAGGATGTTTTTCTGGAACGCATTAAAAAGATCAACGGCAGGGAGCACTACCTGTATCAGGGTGACTGGCATCCGGTAAAGACGCGCAAGGAAACCCTTCGCGTAAAAGGCGGGGAGCCAGTGGAAGAAATCATCCGCTCCACGCGGCACGGCCCCCTGTTGAACTCCGCCCTGGCTGCAAAGCCCGCAGATCCGGCCATGCCGCCCGAGACAAGCAGCGATTTCGGCCTGGCCCTGCGCAGCGCCCTAAACGAGGGGGCGTTTTCTTTTGACGGGATGTATGACCTGCTTTTTGCAACCAGCATGCAGGAAGCCGGGGATGCGATACGCAGGTTCCGGCTCATGAACCTGAATTTTATCTACGGCAGTACCGAACACATCGGTTGGCAGGTTTCCGGGCGCTATCCGATTCGCAAAAACGGGCGCGGTCATCTCCCGTCTCCGGGATGGACCGGAAATTACGACTGGCAAGGATTTTTGGCGTCTGAAGAACATCCCCACCTCCGGGACCCGGAGCGCGGGTACGTGTATACGGCTAACAACCGGACAATCCCGCCGGATCAGGGCCCTCAGCTTGGATCGTCCTGGTATGCGCCGGAGCGCGCCGAGCGCATCGGCCAAATGCTGGCGGACCGGGACACCTATGACTGGCGCGATGCCGTGCAAATGCAGAACAACCGCCACGACCTGCTGGTGGAAAAAATGCAGCAGCGCCTGTTTGATTCCCCCCTGGCTTTAAAAATACAGCAGGCCATTGACGGCTGGCAGGATGCAGCGCGGGCGGATCGGGCCCGGCAGGCGCTTGCGATTTTCCGGGACTTTGACGGGGACATGACGGCAGATTCGGCGGGTGCGGCCCTGACAGGCATTTTTCACCATGTGCTGACGCACAACCTGTTCCTGGATGAACTGGGCCCGGAGAACAGTGCCGCCTGGGAGAGCTTTCGGATGCTGTGCATCGGAATTTACGGCCCGGAGCAGTACCACCTGCTGGCAAGGCCCATGAGTCCATTCTGGGACGATGTGGAGACACCGGAAAAAATTGAGACCAAGTCCGACATCATTGCCGCAGCCCTGGCAGATGCCGTGTCTTATGCCCGGCGCCGCATGGGGAATGATCCGGATCAATGGCAATGGGGCGAGATCCACACCTATACCTGGGAAACCGAGGTTTCGAAAATGCGCGATCAGCTGCCCCTGTTCAAGCGCTTCGGGGCCTGGCTGATGGCCGGCTACACCGACCGCGGTCCGTATCCGGCCGGCGGGGGGTTTAACACGCTCAACGTAGCCGGATATCACAAGGGGTATGATTTCGATGCCTGGATGATCCCGGCCATGCGCATGGTGGTGGATTTCGGCAGAAACGAGCCGCTGTTTCTGGTCAACAGCGGGGGGCAGTCCGGCAATCCGGCAAGTGCCCATTATGACGACGGCATCCCGGTATGGCTGGAAGGGGGGAACCGGCAGATGAGCTACCAGCCGGAAAATCTCCGGAAACAGTATGACCGGGTGTTTACCCTGAACGCACCGGATAAATGACCGGAAGGGAATAAACATTTACATGAACCAGGCGGGAAATCCTCGAATTTTTATTGATGCGGCCGCGGAGCGGCTGGATGCGCAGAGCGTGCGGATCTGCTGGGAAAGCGCGCATGATGCGGAAGTGGCCGGGGCGCCGGACCGACTGCCAGGGGACGGATCCGCGGTCCATATTCACCTGCCGGTCAATCACGGCCGGTTTGATTTTGCAGAAGCCATGCAGCGGCTGAAAACGGAAAACTATGGTACGGCCCGAAACTATCTGATCAAAAAGGCGGGGCTCTCACCCGGCGAACTTTCCTGTCTGGAGCAGAACCTGCTTGTATAGAAAATGTATCCGATCGGGCTTATTCAACAGGGCGGACCCGGATATCATCGATCCACAGTGTTCCCTGGGTAACAATGAAGTCAATATATATCCTGTTGCTGTTTTGGGGTGCTTTGGGTGCCTGAACCGACAGTTGGGTCCATCCGGATTTGCCTTCTAACCTGGCCATCAGGTCAACAATGCCGCCCGGCCGGGCCCGCTCCGGGGAGTAGTTGAGCCGGAAGGCAGGGGCTTCGTGGAAGCGGTTATAGTCCAGGTTTTCGGATTTTACCCAAAAGGTGGCTTCATAGACATTTCCGGGGATGACGGTACCTGCTGCGGCTTCGTCGATGTACAGTACGGCCCGGCCTCCGGGCGGGGGCACAGATATCCGGTACGAATATTTGCCGCTGTGTTTTTCTGCTGCGTCAAAGGCGTACTTTGCTTCTGTATTTCGGGAGGTATTGAGCTTCCAGCCTTCAGGCAGGGTCTCTGATGCTTTTTTCTCAAAACCTCCGTTTTCAATCAGGTTTGCGCAAAACACATTTGCAGGAAGAACTACTGCCGTAAGGACGCCTGTTAGAACCAATGCCGTCTTGATGCACTTTTTCATGCGAACCCTCTTTACTTTCCGCAATGTTTTTGGCATATAATTTTACATAACAATGAAACACGTTCGATAGTACACCCTGCGGGGCGTAAAAGCAAGGGGAAAACGCGTATATTTCCGATATATGCAAACTGATCATACTGATCACAAGGAGGAGCCATGTCCGTAAAAGTACGTTTGACGATGTTGCTCGTTTTATCATCTCTGGTGATTTTGTGCGTTGCTTCTGGATGCGCCAAGGAGAAGAAACAGGTAAAACTGGAAGTAACAGAACATGAATATACCATAGATAAGGATTCCGAGGACTCAAATGTTTATACAATAGATGTCAGGGGCACAGTCAGGAATTCCGGCGAGGTGGATGTAAAAAACGTTACCGTGACCGCATACTGCCGGACCTGCGGCGAGCAGATTGTCAACGGCCAATGGTTTGTCAGCGAGTACGACAAGATGCCCCATCAAAAAGACGTGATCAGTTACCTGGCAGCGGGCGCCAGCGAAGATTTCGAATTCGAGGAAGTAGCTTTTTATTCGGCACCGGCGGGCGTGCCCAAGCCCAAGGGCGTGCCGGAAGATGAAAAATTTGAGATCGTCATTGAGTCCTACAAGGTCGTCGAATAGGACTGCGTTCTGTTTTGTGCCATTCGGTGTTTGCAGTCCGGCAGCTTACATGCTGGCCGATTCGATCAGCCGGATTGCCGCAGGTACGCCCAGGTTTTCCCGGAGCCGGGCTTCTGCCCGGCGCAATAGTTTCTCCAGTTCCTTGATCTCATCTGAGAAGATAGTGTCGTTCATCCGGATGAAGACTTCCAGCAGTTTTCTGCCTTCCCGGCGGGCCACCCGCAATGAGATCGCCTCTTTGGACAGCGACAGCATGTTTTCCAGGTGGTAGTGCACCTGGTCGCCGTGTACATTGACCCCGTCGATATTCATGATGTTGTCCATGCGTTCGGGGTACCATTGCAGGCGGGCCAGCGTGTTGCCGCAGGGACAAGCCGTTTTTAATATGCGCGCGCGGTCACCGGTCCGGAAACGGATCAGGGGAAAGGCCCGGGTGGTCAGGGTGGTTAACACAAGTTCCCCGGCGCTGCCCTCGGGAAGCGGTGCCCCGGTTTCCGGGTCCACGATTTCCGGGAGAAAATGATCCTCGTTGATGTGGAGCCCGTCGTGGGATTCGCACTCAAATGCCACGGCCGGCCCGGGCACCTCGCTTAGCCCGTAATGAACCCACGACCGTACGTGCAGCTCCTGCTCGATGGTTTTGCGCAAATCCGGGGCAATGCTTTCCCCGCAGATAATCAGCGTTTTGAGTGAAAGCGCGGCCGGCCCCATGCCGGAATCGGTCATGTGCCGGGCCAGGTGCCCCGCCATGGCCGGGGTGGTGATCAGCGCCGTGGTTTTGTAATCGCGCAGCACCATCAGCTGTTTCTCGATGGATAACTGGGTGTTGGGTATGACGCTGGCACCCAGGGATTCGGCCCCGTCCTTGTAATCCCGGCCCCAGTTGGCAAGCCCGGGGTTCAGTGAAACCTGGAGAATGTCATGGGGGGTGATTCCCGCGGCACGCATGGCCCGGCTCAGCATGTGGCGCCAGTGCTCCCGGTCCTGGGCGGTATATCCGCTGACCGTGGGGTTCCGGGTGGTTCCGGGAGCCGTGTGAATCCGGACGATGTCCCTGAGGGGTACGGCAAACAGGTCGTAGGGGTAGTGCTCGGAAAAATCCGCCCGCTCCATAAACGGCAGCCGCTGCAGGTCCGCAAGTGTGGCAATGTCTGCGGGTTCGATGCCCAGGGCGTTGAGTTGATTGGCATGATAGGGTACATGCCGGTAAGCCCGGTTCAGGGTGCTTTGCAGCCGTTCGAGCTGCAGTTGGTGTTTTTCATCCGGCAGCAATGTGAAAAAAGAAGCCTCAGCCTGCATCGTAAAAATCTCCATAGTCCTTGCCCAGATAGGCGCGTTTGACATCTTTGTCCGCCAGCAGTTCGTCTGCGGCACCCTGAAGCACCACGGCCCCGGTTTCCAATACATATCCCCGGTCCGCGGCCTCGAGTGCGGCCAGTGCGTTCTGCTCCACCAGAACGATGGTCAGTCCCCCGGACCGCAGGACTTCCAGTACTTCCATGATTTTTTCCACGATCATCGGCGCCAGTCCCATGGACGGCTCGTCGAGCAAAAGCAGCCGGGGGCGGGCCATGAGTGCACGGGCAATGGCCAGCATCTGCTGTTCGCCCCCGGAAAGGGTGCCTGCCGGCTGGCGGAAACGTTCCCGGAGAATAGGAAACATGGACATCATTGATTCCAGGTCCGCTTCAATCGCATTTGCCGCCCTTTTTTTATACCTGGTGTAAGCGCCCAGCTTCAGGTTGTCCATCACTGAAAGCGGGGGGAAGATCAGACGGCCCTCGGGCACGAGACTGATGCCCCGGCGGACCAGGGCCGGGGGGTCCAGGCCTTTTATGCTTTGTCCCTCAAGCTCGATTCCCCCGGTCCAATCCGGCAGCAGTCCGCACACGGCGGACAGCAGAGTGCTTTTGCCCGAGCCGTTGGCCCCGATCAGGCAGGTGATCTCGCCTGCGGCAACTGACAGACTGATGCCCTTGATGGCCATGATGCGGCCGTAAAAGCATTTCAGGTTGCGAATGCGAAGCATGATTAGCGGTTTTTAGAAGATTCGGGTTTTACCGGTTATTTGGTTTCTCCGCGCCTCGGAGCTCTATTATGCCATAAATCCGAAGCACGAAATCCGAAATTCGAAACAAATTCGAATGACAGAAATCCGAATTTTTAAAACCGGTTTCGATCAGTGTTTATGTCATTGAGACATTCGGATTTCGATATTCGGATTTCGAATTTATTGTTGAGCATGAGTATATGCATCCCCGCTTCGAACAGCGCACGATAAAAGCATTCAATGTTTCGCCTTTCCCAGGTATGCCTCCATGACCGCTTCATCGGACTGCACCGCCCGCGGGGAGCCTTCGGCGATTTTTCGGCCCTGGTCGAGCACCACGATTTTGTCGGATATGGACATGGTCAGGCTCATGTCGTGCTCCACCAGCAAAATGGTAATACCCTGGTCCCGGATCTGGTTAATCAAATCTCCGAGCTGCCGGGTTTCGGACATGTTCAGGCCGGCTGCCGGTTCATCGAGCAGCAGCAGCCCGGGGCCTGCTGCCATGGCACGGGCCACCTCCAAAAGGCGCTGCCATCCAAAGGGCAGGTCGCTGCTTCTGCGGGGCGCGTAATCTGCAAGGCCCACGAATTCCAGCAGCTCCGTGGCCCGCTTTCGGGCCTGTTTTTCCTCGCGCCGGATCCGGGGAAACTTGAGGATGCTGCCGATCATCCCGCACCTGGTGCGGGTATGCAGTCCCACCAAGATATTTTCCAAGACAGTCATGCTCTCGAAAAGTTCAACATTCTGAAACGTGCGGGCAATACCCAGCTCCACGCGTTCGTGCACCGCGTATCTGCTTACGGGCTGACCTGCAAACCGGACTTCTCCGCGATCTGCGGGAAACACGCCGGTAATCACGTTAAACAGGGTGGTCTTGCCCGCGCC
>CAZTHW010000036.1:8003-15069 GCA_964613595.1 uncultured Desulfobacteraceae bacterium
GCCCTGTAATGGAGCCTTTTCCCAGCTCGAAATCAATTTCGCGCAGGGCCCGAACGCCGCCGAAGGCCTTGTGAATGTTTTGGATTTCCAATAGGTGCGAATTATCGGTCATGGTTTTTCCGGTAGCGTTCATACACGTCAAGTACCCCGCGTGTCAGACCGCGGGGCAGAAAAATCATCACGCTCATGAGAATCAGTCCGTAGACCACCATTTCGAACTCCGAGAATGCATGCAGCCATTCGGGCAGCAGCGTCAGCAGCGAGGCCCCCAGAAGCGCTCCCCAGATGCTGGCCATGCCGCCTATAACAACCATTGTAACAATCCGGATGGAGGCCACAAAGCTAAATGTGCCCGGGCTGATGAAATAGACCAGGTGCGCATAGAGAAACCCGGCCAGGGCCGCCATCCCGGCGCTTAAGACAAACACCTGGAGCTTGAGCTTTTTCGTGTCCACGCCCACGGCCGCGGCCGCCTTTTCCCCGTCATGAATCGAGCGAAGCGCCCGGCCCACCCGGGAGTCTATGATGCGCCGGCACATGATGAGGCAAAGCAGCACCACCGCCCAGACCAGGAAAAAGTAATTTTTGCCCGAGGCAAACACCACCGGGCCGATTTCCAACGGCGGTATGCCCACGAATCCGGAAGCACCGCCGGTCACGCTGCTCCATTCCCGGAAGACAATGTGGACGATCATGCCGAATCCCAGTGTGCCCATGCCCAGGTAATAGCCTGAAAGCCGCAGTGTGGGAATCCCCACGAACCACGCAATGAGCATGGCCGATCCCACTGCCGCAGGCAGAGCCAGAATCGGAGCCACCTGGTAAGTGGTGGTCAGCACGGCGGTAACATAGGCCCCGATCCCGTAGAAGGCGGCATGCCCCAGCGAGATCTGGCCGGCATAGCCCATGAGCATGTTCAGAGACAATGCCAGCAGGGTGTTTAACCCGATAAAGATCATCAACTGCAGGTAATACTGGTTATCCACCCGCCATCCCAGCAGTATGACCACCAGCGCAAAAACCGCGTATGCAATTTTGTGGGATCTGTCGTCCATGAATTAGAACCGTTTGACCTCGCCGGGGCCGATGATGCCCTGGGGGCGTACGTAGAGGACCAGCAACAGCAGCACAAAAGCAGTGGCGTCTTTTAATCCCGAGGTGATAAAGCCCACGCCCAGGGCTTCGAGGATGCCGAGCAGAAATCCGCCCAGAATCGCCCCCCACAGGCTTCCCAGACCCCCGAGCATGGCCGCGCAGAATCCCTTCAGGCCCAGCATGGTGCCCATGTCGTAGCTCGACATGGTGATCGGGGCAATGATGGCGCCGGCCACGGCGCCCATGCCGGTGGAAAGCCCGAATGCCAGCAGTACCATCCACTTGGTGGGAATGCCCACGATCCAGGCCGCTTTTTTGCTTATCGCGCAGGCGGTCATGGCCTTTCCGGTCAGGGTCCGGCGGTAGAACATCTGGAGCGCCGCTGTGAGTGCCGCCAGGATAACCAGGATCCAGACGCTTTGGATCAGCAGCCTGGCCCCGGCCACATCCAGGGGCGGGTGTTGGGAAAAAGGAGGCATGCTGTGGGCGTCTTTGCCCCAGATGAGCATGCCGATGCCGCGAAGAAAAATCGAGGCTCCCACTGTAATGATAATCAGCACGATCGGCTGGGGATGGCGCACCGGCCGGATGGCCAGGCGCTCAAAAAGCAGGCCTGCGGCCGCCACCGCGCAAATGGACAGAAAAAATGCCGGGATAAGGGGGAATCCGAGGTTGACGGCAAGCGTGACCATGCACAGCGCACCGAGCATGACAAATTCGCCGTGGGCGAAGTTAATCAGTTCGGTGGAGCTGTAGAGCATGGAAAAACCAAGGGCGATAACCGCGTAAATGGCCCCGTTGGTCAGCCCTGAAAAAAGATACTGCAGAATTTCCTGCATGTGCCTGTCCCGGTTCGGCTTATTCCATGAGTTCCCACTTGCCGTCTTTGATGCGCACCATGACAAAAGCCGAGGGATCCAGGCCGTTGTGATCGGTTTTGCTGAAATTAAACCCCCCGGAGATGCCTACGTAATTCTTGAGGTTCTCCAGGTTCTTGCGGATTTCGGCCTTGTCCCCGTTTGCGCCTTCCATGGCGCGGGCCAGCAGATGGACCGCATCGTATGCATAGCCGCCGAAACCGGAGACGGTTTCATTGTACTTGTTTTCATAGCCATTGATGTAGTCGAGCAGTACCGGTTTTTGCGGGTCACTGTCAGGCAGCAGTCCGGCCACCAGAATCTTTCCCGTAGGCAGCAGGATGCCTTCGGCCGCCTTGCCGGCCAGATCGATGAATTTCGGGGAGGCCACCCCGTGGCTCTGGTAGAGCGGAATTTCAATGCCGAGCTGTTTGACGTTTTTGGCCACCACGGCCGGGCCCGGATTGGTGCCCCAGCAAATGATTGCTCCCGGTTTTTCCTGGCGGATCTTGGTGAGCTGGGCGGTCATGTCCGTGTCATTGGTCCCGAAGCTCTGGGCGCTTACCACGGTGATGCCGAAATCCGGGGCCTGGGCCAGAAGCTGTTCTTTGCCGCTTTCGCCGAATGCATTGGATACCGTGATAATACCCACTTTCTTGATGCCGTTTTGCTTTATATGCTGATAAATGGAGGCTACCGCGTGGATATCGCTCTGGGCGGTTTTAAAAACCCAGGGCTTGACCGGATCCACGATCTTGTTTCCGGCCGCGCAGCTTACAAGCGGCAGCTTCGCCCGCTTGACCATGGGAATGACCGCCAGGGTGGTGGGGGTGCGGCTTGGACCAATAATTGCGGTCACCCGGTCCTTGTTGATGAGTTTTCCCACGGCCATAACGGTTTTGGACGGATCTCCCTCGGTGTCGTAAATCACGGGCTCGAGCATGCGGCCGTCCACACCGCCGGCCGCGTTGATTTCCTCAATGGCAAGCTCCATGGATTTTTTTTCCGGATCGCCGAGAAACGAGGCGGGCCCGGTGACTGAAAAGATGCCGCCGATCTTGTAAGCATCCTGGTGGGATTCGGCAAAAACCCCGGGCGTGAAAATCAATGCCCCGGCCAGCAGTACAGCAATGGCCAAGGCGCCAAACCGGCATTTTCGGGATGACAGCATGATCTGTCTCCTTTTTTCAAGGGTTCGAGAAAAAATGATTCATGTAAAGAATTGGTGAATTCGTCAAATGCCTTCGCTGGAATTCCAAAAACCCGGACTGTTGGGCTCAAACAGTATTGGCAACAATACAACCAAGTTTATGGTTTTCCTTAACCACTTAACACTTAATCACTTAACACTGCCGCGAAAAATACCCTTCCCGATGCTGTCAGGAATTTGAAAAGATCTATGCAGGTTTGAATTACATGCTGTAGAGATTGGCGCCCTTGATCACGCTGACCCCGTTATCCGACAACACCCGGATGGCTTCATCTGACTGGTCAAACCGGAAGATCATCACAGCATTGCTGCCGCTTTGCCGGACAAAGGCGTACATGTATTCCACGTTAATTTCCGCCCTGTAAAGGATGTCAAGGATGCTGTGCAGTCCGCCCGGCTGATCCTGCACTTCCACGGCCACCACCTTGGTTTTGCGGACCGTGAAGCCGCCCTGTTTCAGGACTTGTTCTGCTTTGGTGTTATCATCGACAATCAGCCGGAGCACGCCGAAATCGGTGGTGTCGGCCAGTGCCAGGGCACGGATGTTGACCCCGTTTTCCGACAGGATCCCTGTAACCTCGGAAAGCCGGCCGGCCTTGTTTTCCAGAAAAATCGAAATTTGTTCGGCTTGCATGGGTCCCCTCCTTGAAGTTGTTGCAGCATACGGAAGCCGGGCTATATCTCGCGCCTGTCGATAACCCGGGCGGCTTTGCCCTCGCTTCTGGCAATGGTCTTGGGTTCGGCAAGCTTGACGATTGCTGAGATGCCGAACAGTTCCTTGATCTCACTTGCAATTCTGTCTTCAAAGCGCTGGAGTTCCTTGACCTCGTCTGAGAAAGCGCTCTGGCTGACCTCCACCCGGATGGTAAGCGTGTCAAGGTTGTCCTTGCGGTCGATTTCCATCTGGTAATGGGGCTCAACCCCCTCGATTTCCATGAGCACGCTTTCAATCTGGGAGGGAAATACGTTGACCCCGCGGATGATGATCATATCATCGGTGCGGCCGCTGATCTTGTTCATCCGGATCATGGTGCGCCCGCAGACGCAGGGCTCGGGATTCAAGCTGGTGATGTCGCGGGTGCGGTAGCGGATCACCGGGAATGCTTCCTTGGTAATCGAGGTGAGCACCAGTTCCCCGGTTTCTCCGTGAGGTAGAATCTCTCCGGTGGCCGGATCGATGATTTCCGCGATAAAGTGGTCCTCGGCGATGTGGAGACCGGCCTGGGCCTCCTGGCATTCCACGGCAACCCCGGGACCGATAACTTCACTTAACCCGTAAATATCGACTGCCGTCAGGTTCAGCTTTTCCTCGATCTCCCGGCGCATGTTCTCGGACCAGGGCTCGGCGCCGAATACCCCGCACTTGAAATTCAGATCCCTGAACGAAACGCCCATGTCCTCGGCCGCCTCTGCCAAGTGCAGGGAGTAGGAGGGCGTGCATGTCAGAACGGTCGGACCGAAATCTCTCATGATGACCACCTGGCGCTTGGTATTGCCGCCGGACACGGGAATAACCGAGGCTCCCAGTTTTTCCGCGCCGTAATGCGCGCCCAGTCCCCCGGTGAACAGCCCGTACCCGTAGGCGTTGTGGACAATATCGCCCCGGGTGGCGCCGCCTGCGGCAAGAGAACGCGCCATGAGTTCCGCCCAGGTATGGATATCCCGGTTGGTGTATCCCACGACCGTGGGCTTGCCCGTGGTGCCCGAAGAAGCATGGATGCGCACCACGTTGTCCATAGGCACGGCGAACATGCCGTACGGGTAATTGTCCCGCAGGTCCTGCTTGGTGGTAAACGGCAGCCGCTGCAGGTCACTGGCGGAATTGATGTCCCCGGGGCCGATGCCGGCTTCATCGAATTTATTCCGGTAAAAAGGCACCGTTGCATACACCCGGGAAATCGTGGCCTGCAGGCGCCGGGCCTGAATGGACTCCAGGGCTTCCCGGGGCATGGTCTCGTATTCGATGTCGTAAATCATCGTCCTTGTCCTCCTCTATCCCTTCAGGGTTCCTTTGAAATCCGGTGTGCGCTTTTCAAGAAAAGCCGCGGTGCCTTCTTTTGCATCCGGGCTTGCCATGCAAAGGGCAAATGCGTTGATCTCGATTTCGCAGGCAGTGTCCAGATCCGCGTCCATGCCTTTGTCAATTGCCTGTTTTGCGGCATATATGGAAATTCGGCCTTTTTCCGCCATGGTGCGGGCGGTTTTGTTCGCGGTCTCCATGAGCTCGGCCGCCGGCACCACGCGGTTGACAATGCCTTTTTCCTCGGCTTCCCCGGCTGAAAGCATCATGCCCGTATAGATCATTTCCCGGGCCAGGTTTTTTCCAACCTGGCGGGTCAGCCGCTGGGTTCCGCCGAAACCCGGTATCAGCCCCAGGTTTATCTCGGGCTGGCCCACTTTGGCGTTTTCCGCCGCATAGATGAAATCGCACGACAAAGCCATTTCCAGGCCGCCGCCCAGGGCAAATCCGTTGACGGCCGCAATAACCGGTACGGGCAGCAGTTCCAGTGCCCGCATGAGCTTGTGCCCCCGGGAGGCGAAGTACTTGGCGCTCACCGGGTTCAGGCGGGACAGTTCCGTGATGTCGGCACCCGCCACAAAGGCTTTTTCTCCGGCGCCGGTAATGATGACCGCCCGGATTTCGTCGTTTGCCGAGATTTCATCGACAGCGGAAAGCATTTCCTCGACAACCTGCGCGTTCAGGGCGTTGAGCGACTTCGGGCGATTCACCGTAATCGTGGCGATCGCCTCATCTACTTCAAACAGAATGGTCTCGTACGGCATTGCATCCTCCCAATTGTTGCGGGTTATGGGCTCGGATCAGAAAAGACTTTCAAACCGGCCGGGGATTTGATATTAATTGTAAATATTTATGGATGAATAAATGAATTTGCGATATTTGTCAATCGGCGCCCGCAAGACGGGCCGGAAAATATCTCTGGGATCGGATAATGGACAAGCAGGCGGTAATCAGGGCTTACAAGCGATACGCCCGGAATTATGACCGGATTTTTGGGAAAATTTTTGATCACGGCCGGCGGGTACTTATCAATAAAATGAATCTTGCACCCGGCCGGCGGATTCTGGAAGTCGGCGTGGGCACCGGGCTGTCGCTTCCGATGTATCCGCCGGATGTTTCGGTGGTGGGTATTGATTTGTCGCCCCACATGCTATGGGTTGCCAGGAATTACATTAACGGAAATGCGCCCGGCACCCGCTGTTTGTCCCTGATGGATGCGCAGCAGATGAGCTTCGCAGACGACAGCTTTGACACAGTGGCGGTGATGTACGTGGTAACGGTGGTGCCGCATCCGGAGTGGATGATGGAAGAAATCCGGCGCGTATGCAAACCCGGCGGCGATATCTTCGTGCTCAACCATTTCAGCAATCACAGGCTGGTGCCGCGGATGGTGGAAACCGCCTTTCTGCCGTTTCAAAACCTGATCGGATTTCATCCCAGATACTCGATGGAGCAGTTTCTCCGGCAGAATCCGCTCCAGGTGGTCGATACCTGCCGGGTCAACCTCCTGGGTTTCTGGACGCTGATTCACGCCCGCAACAACTGAAGCAGGATCCTCAATTTAGGAGGATTTGAGGGGTGGCGCGCCTGAGAGGATTTGAACCTCTGACCTACGGATTAGAAGTCCGTTGCTCTATCCAACTGAGCTACAGGCGCAAAACTGTCTGCTGCAGAGATTTTTCTGTACCACTGAAAGATGTTTTTGTCCATATCATTTCCGCACGGGGGGTGCCGATTTGCCCCGGTTTGCGCAATCCGGTTGAGGGACCGGGAAAAATGATTTACCTAAATTGAGCGCTTCAAGTTTTTACGCGGATCAATATTTTGCGTTTTTTTAAGGAATTAAGTCATTTTCAGGTGTTAAAATTTGAAACCCTCCGGGAT
>CAZTHW010000037.1:0-14681 GCA_964613595.1 uncultured Desulfobacteraceae bacterium
ACGGTCGGCGGTTCCGGCCTTACGTGCTGGATGTGCGGTGCCGCGGATACAACATTGCGGAAGTGCTTGCCATGCCCGCCCGGGAGGTGGCAGACCTTTTTTCGGATCGGCCGAAGGTGGTCCGGGCCCTTCAGCCCCTGATCGATATCGGGCTGGGGTATCTCTCCCTGTCCCAGTCCGCGCCCACGCTTTCCGGGGGCGAGGCCCAGCGCCTCAAGCTGGCCCGGCGCCTGGCAGAAGCCGGCCAGGCGGAAAATATGCTGTTTCTGCTCGACGAGCCCACCACCGGTTTGCACCCGGACAACGTGGCAGACCTGGTCCGGGCCCTGCAGAAGCTCATAGGCGCGGGCCACTCCGTTGTGGTGATCGAGCATGACATGGACCTGGCCCGGTCCGCGGACTGGATCGTGGACATGGGGCCGGAAGGCGGCGAGCGCGGCGGACGGATTGTCGGGCAGGGTCCGCCCGCGGAGATCGCAAAGCTGGATACGCTCACGGGCAATGCCCTGCGGGAGGCGCCGGCAGTCGCGCAAAAGGCGCGCCCCCCGGCAAAGGGCGCCCGGCCGGGCGGTGCGGACCGGGACATCCGGATTTTCGGGGCCAGGGAGCACAACCTGGCGGAAGTCTCGGTGCGCATCCCGAAAAACAAGCTGGTGTGCGTGACCGGGGTGAGCGGGTCCGGCAAGTCCACCCTGGCGTTTGACGTTTTGTATTCAGAGGGGCGGGAGCGGTTTCTGGACTGCCTGCCGGCCTATGCCAGGCAGTACATGCAGCCCCTGGCCCGGCCGGACGTGGACCGGGTCACTTCCCTGCCGCCCACCGTGGCCCTGGAGCAGAAGGTTTCGCGGGCCGGGGCCATGTCCACGGCAGGAACGGTATCAGAGGTGTATCATTACCTGCGCCTGCTGTTTTCGGCCATGGGTGCGCCGTTTTGTCCCAACTGCGGGGTTGCCGGCCAGACCGCGGACGCGGCGGAAATCACCCGGCGGCTGGTTCAGCGGTTTGCGGGCCGGCGGGTCCGGATCCTGGCCCCGCTGGTGCGGAAAAGAAAAGGCTATCACGCGGACGTGATCGAGCGGGCCGCCGGCCAGGGGTTTGAACAGGTGCGCGTTGACGGCCGGTTTTATAAGGCCGATGCCGTGCCCCGCCTGGACCGGTACACGCTCCACGACGTGGAGGCCGTGGCCGCGGATATCGGCGTGTCGGATAAAAACCGGGAAACGGTCCGCGCGGCGGTGGAAACCGGCCTGGCCGCGGGCGGGGGCACCATTATCGCGGCTGCGGAAGGAGATTCCGAGCCCGGGGATCATTTTTATTCCACCCGCCGGGCCTGCCCGGAGTGCGGGGCCGGGCTGCCCCAGGCGGACCCGCGGCTTTTTACCTGGAGCCAGAAGTTCGGTGCCTGCCGGAAGTGCGAAGGCACCGGGGTCGCCGCGGGCAAGGCCGGGGCCGACGGCGCGGAGCCGCCCCCGTGCCCGGCATGCGGCGGCACCCGCCTGCGGCCCGAAGCCCTGGCCGTGAGGATCGGGGATAAAAATATCGGCGATGTGGCGGCCATGTCGGTATCCGGCGCGCGCAAATGGCTGGCGGACCTGGGCGCGGCCCGCGGGGAGATCAGCCAGCAGGTTCTGCCCGAGCTGCACACCCGGCTGCAGATCCTGGAAAACCTAGGCGTGGGCTATCTTACCCTGGACCGGGGCACACACACCCTGGCCACGGGCGAGGCCCAGCGGGTGCGCATTGCCGCGGAGATCTCGTCCAACCTGCGCGGGGTCTGCTACGTGCTTGACGAGCCCACCGTCGGGCTGCACCCGAAAAATGCGGAAGCCCTGGTGGCGGCCCTGTGCGATCTGCGCGACCGGGGCAACACCGTGGTGGTGGTTGAGCACGAGGAGCCGGTGATCCGGGCCTCGGACCACGTAATCGACCTGGGGCCCGGGGCGGGCGTGTACGGCGGCCGGGTGGTTGCGGAAGGCACGCCGAAGGCCCTGGAAAAGGCGGAAGAATCAATTACCGGCCGATGGCTCCGGGGGGCTGAATCCCGGCAGGCGCAGTCCCGGAGATCGCTTTCGGATTGCCCGGTGTTGAAGGTCTCCGGGGCGAGCTGCCACAACCTGGATGATGTCAGCGTGGAATTTCCGCTGGGCCGGCTGGTGTGCGTGACCGGGGTGAGCGGGTCGGGCAAGTCCACGCTGGTGCGCGACGTGACTTTTCGCGCATTAAAGGCCGCCCTTTCCGGGCAGCCCCTGCCGTCAGCGGTCAAACAGCTTTCGGGCGCCGAGCGGATCAAAAGCGTCAAGGAGGTGGACGAATCGCCCATCGGCCGCACGCCCCGGTCCGTGCCCGCCACCTACGTGGGGGTGATGGACGAGATCCGAAGGATTTTTGCCATGACCCCGGAGGCCAGGGCGCGTGGATATACAGCGGGCAGGTTTTCCTTTAACGCGGCCGGCGGCAGGTGCGAGGCCTGCGGCGGCCAGGGACGGCACCGGGTGGAAATGCCGCTTTTGCCCGTGGTGCACATCCCGTGCGATGTTTGCGGCGGGCGCAGGTATAACCCGGATACGCTGGCGGTGCGCTACAAGGATCGATCCATTGCCGGGGTGCTGGAAATGACGGTGGACGAGGCGCTGGATTTTTTCAGCGCATTTCCCCGGATGGTCCGGCCGCTGCGGTTTTTATCCGATATCGGCCTGGGATACCTGCAGCTCGGACAGCCGAGCCCGACGCTTTCCGGCGGCGAGGCCCAGCGTATGAAGCTGGCCGCCGAGCTCACTGCCCGGTCCACCGCGGGCGGATTTTACGTGTTGGACGAGCCTAGCACGGGCCTGCACATGGCAGATGTGGCCAGGCTGACAGACGTGCTCCAGCGCATGGTGCAACGGGGCGATACCGTGGTGGTGATCGAGCATGACATGGATTTGATTGCGGCTGCGGACTGTGTTATTGACATGGGGCCGGGCGGCGGCCGGGACGGAGGGCGCGTGGTGGCCCGCGGAAGCCCGGAGTCGGTGGCGGCATCCGGGAAATCGAACACCGCGCCGTATCTGCGCAGGCACCTCGGGCTGTAGGGCTCCTGCCGCCGTCCATGGCATGCGTGCACGCATCCATGGACGACGGCAGGGGGGAAAGCTTTTGTTGCAGCTTACTTCTGCATCTGTTTTTCGAATGCCGCTTCGCATTTGTCCGCGGCGGCTTCGGCGCGGTCCGCGGCAGCTTCCGCACGGTCTGCCGAATCTTCGGCCTGGGTGGCGTATTGCTCCACATCCCCGATGTCCTGTTCAGCAGTGGCCTGTGCGTCCTGGGCCGTTGCCTGGGCCTGCTCGGCCTTTTCCATGGCAGCGTTTACCTGCTCCTGGAGATCGTTTACCTGTGTGGTGGTGGCACAGCCCGATATCATGAGCGCTGCTACAGCCACAAGCACGGCCATCAGGGTCCATAAGGTCTTTCTTTGAATTCCGGTTCTCATTGCTCGCCTCCTTTTTCGTGTATGTTATGGTTTGTTACTTGCCCCACGTATGTGGGTATACCGCGTTTTGCGGCAACTGCCGCACGAACCCTCTCCGGGTCCGCCCCGGCAAGTAGCGCCCGTGATTTGAGCAGTGATTCCGTATGCCGGTACATGTCCGATATTTTGTCATGAATATCCGGATGGACCTCCAGGAAAATCTGTCGGTCCCTTATTCCAACTTTAACAGGTTTATACACAATTTCAACCAATGTGTCCACAGAGACCTCATGGAAAAACATTTCGATATGCTCCGGGTACATCCGGAGACAGCCCTGGCTGACCTGTCTTCCGATGCCCCATGGGAAATTGGTGCCGTGGATGCCGATATGTCCGTCCGCCAATCCGACCCAGTATTCGCCGAGCGGGTTGGCGGGCCCGGGCGGGACAATGGCCCGACCCACTTTCTCCCGGGTGTTTTCCGGGACCGTCCACGCGGGTTTTTCAATCCGGGTGACGACCTTTGTGTCTGTAATGGGGGTTTTAAACCCCTGCCTGCCGATTCCCAGCGGGTAGGTCTTAACCATTTGATGCTCCGGGTAAAACCGGTACAGGCGCATTTCCGGGATATTGACAACCACGGCTTCATGGCGGGTATACGGCAGCACCCACGTGGTCGGGATTTCGATGGTTTTGCCCGCCGGCGGGGTCCAGGGGTCCATCTCCGGGTGACGCAGCGAGATTTCATTAAACCCCAGGCCGTAGTTACGGGCAATGTCAAGCAGGGTTTCCTTTTTCTGAATTTCGTGATCCTGCGTAAAGCCGATAACGTTCATGACCGGAACCGCTCCCGGGCCCATGGTGGCCGACCAGTAGGAATAAGCGCCGCCGCTGCCGGCCCATGCGCAAACCCCGGGCAAAAGGAGCACGCTTGTCACAAGGTATAATATGCAGATTCGGGTTTTCATCGGCAGACGATCAGTCCAGCGCCAGTCGGGTGACGCTGCGGTCGCCGGTATCCAGGATGCAGAACCCCGCATTGCCCTCCTTGCCCATGACATCTCCTGGATTGATCAGGGTGGTGTTCCCGATTTTCTCCTGTGCGGGCACGTGGGTGTGGCCGCAGCAGACCAGGTCGTACTTCCCGGTGGCCGCAAGTCCCTCCCCGACCCGGGGTCCGTGGGTAAAGGCAATGGACATTTCCTGTGCGTCGATCTCGCCGATCATGCCGTACAGGGTGATCCGGCCGCTGCTGTTGGCCGCGGCCCGGGTCAGAAGGTAGGTGTCGCCGTCGTTGTTGCCGAACACGGCGTGCAGGGGAATGGCCGCCTCCTGGAACTCCTTGAAGACAAACGGCGCGATAATATCCCCGCAATGGATGATTGTCTCCGCCCCCTGCCGGCGAATGCCTTCCAGTGCCTTGCGCACATTCCAGATGTTGTCGTGGGTATCGCTGAGCACTGCGATCTTCATTTTCCGCCTCATCTTTTCCGTATTCCGGTTCTGATCTGCTTTCATTGAACTGATGGTCGAATATTTACTTTTCCCGCCGCCTATGTCAATAATTTATAATAGTGCCTGTAAAAAGTCCTTTTTACAGGCAGTGTTAAGTGTTAAGTTTTAGGTGTTTAAGTAAAATCAGAAACTTATCATTTTATGGTCTGGCGATTATAATAATAAGGGGTCAAGTCTGCCCTTGACTCTTTTGATCGGTCCCGCGGCACTGAATAGGCGTACACACAGGTCCGCCCCTACGAATAGACAGATACACAGGTCCGCTCCTGCGGGAATAAGATTGTCAGTGCCTGGCATTTCAGAATTGTCTTTTCAGGAAAACGCATGAACCCGAATACTCCATATGACCGGCGCCAGGCCTCCAGGGCGGTCCAGCTTCTGGGCAGTCTGAGCGTGTTTGCCTCTGCCTTCTGCTTTTACCTGGCCACGGCCGTGATTCGCTGGGCTCAAGCGGAAACGGTGATCGACCCTTCGTATTTCGTGTTTGCCCGTTTTCTGGTGGGATTTTTTGTGATTTGCGCCGTACTTGCGGTGCAGCGCAAAGGACCCAGGCTGCGGCGGCTGGATCTGCTGATCGGGCGCACCGTGTTTAACTGCCTGGCGGTTTATTGCTTTTTCCAGGCCGTGGCGCAGACTTCGCTGGCGGAAGGCAATATTTTGAACATGACCTACCCGGTGTTTCTGGCGGTTTTTTCCTGGATCCTGCTCAGGGATCAGCGGGACCCGCTTGCCGCGGCCATGGTGGTGGTTGCATTTGTGGGCATATGGCTGATTCTGTCGCCGGGCCGGGTCTCCCTGCAAATCGAAAGCCTGTGGGGCCTGGCCTCGGGGCTCAGCGCCGCTGTTGCCATTATTTACCTGAACATGGCCCGGCTGTATCATGATTCCGAAACCATCCTGTTTTACATGTTCGGCCTGGGCACGGTGATCATTTACGTCATGTTTTCTCGGGAGATTTTTGTGCCCAACGCGCAGGAATTATATTACCTGGCCCTGTGCGCCGCCCTGGGCGTGGCCGGACAGTACCTGCTGACCCTGGGATTCCGGTTTGTCACGGCCGTGGAAGGCGGGGTCATCTCCTCTACCCGGATCCTGCTGGCAGCCCTGCTCGGGCCGGTGGTGGCAGCAGACCCGGCCCTTTCCGCTGCCGGCTGGATGGGCGCCCTCCTGATTTTCATCGCCAATGTCGTCCTGGTCGCCCGAAAATAGTGTCTGATAAGGGATCAAGTCTGCCCTTGACTCTTTTTGATAAGCCTGTAAAAAGACTTTTGACGGGTAGTGTAAAGTTTTAAGTGTAAAGTTTTAAGTGTTAAGTAAAATCAAGAAGTTATTTTTTATTGTTTGGCGATTATACCAGTTTTAGGACTTTTTACGGTGCCATCAAAATTCGAAAAAGAAAATCGCAAATGAAATGGCGGGGCTGCAAATGAAGACCCGGGAGATTCAAAAAACCGTGAAAAAATATAAAATCGGCAACCAACCGGGGGATGCCGCATACTGGCGTACAAAAACCCCACAGGAGAGGCTTGCTGCATTGGCGCAAATCCGCAGGGAGTACCATCAATGGAGATATCATGCTGAGCCGGGACTTCAAAGAGTTTATAGAATTATTAAACAGAAATGAAGTGCGGTATCTGGTCGTAGGTGGATATGCTGTTGCTGTTCACGGATATCCCCGCTACACAAAGGATCTGGATCTCTGGATTCAGTTATCTCAGGAAAATGCAGAAAAAATTGTAAAGGCCCTGGTGGCGTTCGGCTTTGGTTCTCTTGGTCTGCAGGCAGAGGATTTCATGGAAGAGGGAATGGTTATCCAGCTCGGCTACCCGCCAAACCGGATAGATTTACTGACAAGCATGAAAGGGCTGAAATTTGAAGATTGCTACCAATCAAGTGTCAAGATCCGCATAGATGACCTGAATGTGAGGTTTATCGACTTGCCGCATCTGATAAAAAATAAACAGGCGACCGGACGACTGCAGGATCTTGCTGACATTGAAAATCTGAAAAGCCAATAAAATACGGGCGGCGAATATGACGGAACAACACCAGGATCAGGGATAGAAGGCGGTATTTTGACAACGGTTTTGGATTTTTTATTTTCCGGTTTGCCGGCAGATCGGCTGGAATATCATCGGAATGCGGCGGCCCTGGTGCCGGAGAAAAACGATCCGGACCCCGGCGTGGCGATGCTGACCGTGGATGCCAAAACCGGGATGCACAGGATTCAGTGCAATTGCGGCGCTTCGGACGGCAAACGGAAATGTCCTCATGTGGCGCAGCTCTCAGAGGCGGTGAAGCCGTGTTCGGATCCTGCCGGGGCGCAGTGGTTGGATAACGCTTTTCGCAACAGCCCCTGGTACCGGATGGCAGCTGCCCTTCATCGTGCCTGTCCGGTTGAGCCGGAGCAGCTTGCCGTGGAATACGGGGTAGCCGAATCCGGAGATGAACGGGATATCCGGATTATTCGTGGTGACGCGGATCTGCTGGCTGCCTGCCGCGTAAATAGCACGGATGCCGATACCGTTGCAGATGAAGCCGAGCTTCTCCTGGAGCGCACGTGCATAGGCGCAGCTGACGGAAATCCCTTTCATCGGGGATCTGTTCTGCGGATGCTTTCGAAAATGACCCTTACGGAGACCGAGCATGCCATGCAGGCGCAAGGGATCAAAAACCGGCGCCAGGCGCTGGAGGAAAGTTTCTGGTACCGGCTGGCCTATCATTTCAGAAACATGTCAGCAAACCGCGGCGTGTCCATGGATGCGTATATCGAGGAGGCCACGGGCAGATTTATGATCCGGTGCGCAGACGGGCATTGCCGCCGGCTCGATATTGCGGTTCCGGCAAATGCGGCCATGCAGGTTCAGCGGGAACTGGAACAGGATTTCCGGCATGGCACGGGTATTTCTTTATGGCCGGAATCCCTGGAATCCATTGTACGGGTGTCTGCGGATGAATCCAATAATTTGAGACTGACCCTTTACCTGCTGCTCCACCTGCCCGACGGTTCCAGCGAAGCATTTGAGCGCAGCCTGCTGAAGAAGTACTGGTACAAGGATACCGTATATATGCCGGAAAGGCGTGTGCTTGCCACCTGGAAAAAACCGGATCGCTACGGGCCGTCCTTCGGCCGCCAATATACCCGGAAGATCAAGCAGGAACGGCTTCCGGAAGTGATTGAAAAGCTCGGCGACATTTTTGCGCCGCCCAATATCATCGATCCCAGCGCAAACAGGCTGAAAATACACCGCGAATACAGCAGGATCGAGATTGACCCGAAGGCCCTGGAGCGGGACTGGTGCTGGCTGTCGCTGCGCTATGGATTTGGTGAAAACATTTCGGTCAGCCTTTCAGATATTTACTCGGCCCGCATGTCCGGACAGCGTTACCTCCCGGTGGATGACGGATGGGTGGACACCCGGGCCATGGATATCGGAAAGCTGACCGGGCAGCCGGGCAGCACTCTCGGCGGGCAGCTGGCCGAAGGCCGGGATCGTCTCAGGCTGTCCAGGATGGATCTGCTGCGACTCCAGGCCGCATTCGACAAGCCGTTTCAGATAAATGCATCACAAGAGAGCGATTTTCAGGAAATACAATCTATCCTGGAAATGCGCCCCCGCTCCATGCCGGAACCGGGCGCGGGCATGTCAAGCCCCCTTCGCCAATATCAGCAACACGGAGCCCGATGGCTGGGGTTTCTGCATGAAAACCGGTTAGGCGGTCTGCTCTGCGATGAGATGGGACTGGGCAAAACCCACCAGGTCATGGCCTTAATGGGCTGGCTGGCGGAAAACAATCAGAAAGCAGGTCCGTTTCTGGTGGTTTGTCCAACCACGGTGATTTCTCACTGGGAGCGGAAAATCCGGGATCATGCCCCGATGCTGCGGGGTGTAGTGTATCACGGCGCTGGCCGGGAAAGGGCGGATGTTTCTGCGCCGGGCACGGTGTTGATCACCTCTTACGGCATCCTGCTGCGGGACTTACAGGTGTTAAAAAGGTATCGATTCAGCGCAGCCGCCTTTGATGAGGCCCATTATATCAAGAACCCGGCGACCAAGTCCTATGCTGCAGCAGCCGGGATAAACGCGGAGTTGAAAGTCGCGGTGACCGGCACGCCGGTGGAAAACCGGCTCGGAGACCTCAAGGCTTTGATGGATCTTGTTCTTCCGGGGTACCTCGGACCGGACGAGGAGTTCAGCCGGCGCTACGAAACCGGGGACAAGCACAGCCGTGCGGAGCTGCAGCGGATGGTTCGGCCCTTTACCCTGCGCCGGGTCAAGACTGCGGTGCTCGAAGAGCTGCCGGAGAAAATCGAGGATGTGCGCTACTGCCGCCTTACCGAGGCCCAGGTGCGGCTTTACCGGGAGGCCGTGGCAGAGCGGGGCAAAGGGTTGCGCGAACAGCTATCGCATGCGGATAAAAATATCCCTTACATTCATATATTTGCACTGCTGACGCTGCTAAAGCAGATCTGCAATCATCCGGCCACCGTTTCCGGAGGTTCGGAAACCGCATTGAACGCTGATGCTCTTTCTACAATGGATTCCGGGAAATGGGAGCTCTTCGTGGAACTGCTCGGCGCCTGCCTGGAAAACGGGCAGAAGGTTGTGGTGTTTTCCCAGTTTGTCTCCATGGTGAACCTGATATTAAAATACCTGGAGGATCAGGGCGTACAGGCAGCCAGCATCACCGGTCATACCCGCGACCGGGGAAAGGAAATTGAACGGTTCAACAATGACCCGAAGTGCAGGGTATTTGTGGGCAGCCTGAAGGCGGGGGGCAGTGGAATCGACCTTACCGGGGGGTCGGTGGTAATTCATTATGATCGATGGTGGAATGCGGCCAAGGAGGACCAGGCCACTGACCGGGCCCACCGGATCGGCCAGACCCGGGGGGTGCAGGTGTTCAAGCTGGTGACCGAAGGCACCCTGGAAGAAAAGATTTCAGCTATCGTGGACCGCAAGAAAAATCTCCTGGCCCAGGTGATCGCAGAGGACGATCCGGGCGCACTCAAGGCCTTTACCCGCGACGAGCTGCTTGATCTGATGGCCATACCGCAATCCGATGAATAAAATTTGCCGTGTTTTCAGGCAGAAACTTGTTAATCCCGGCGTTTTCGGTGTTATGGTGTTAAAAAGTGTAGCCGATGGAGAAGTGGAAGGCGCCGGAGCTTTCGCCGGGTCTGCGGTCGAGTTTCCAGCCGTACATGCCGCCGATGGGGCCGATGGGGGTGATGTAGCGAAGGGCCAGGCCGGCCGCGGCCCGCAGGTCGTCGGAACCCGCATCCGTGAGCGCCTCCCGGATCGCGCCGGTGTCGTAGAAAGCCGCCAGCTCGAAGTTCATGCCGATGTCATACCGCGCCTCAGCGCTTGCCAGTATGGACGTGCGTCCGCCGACCGGGTCGCCGTTTTCGTCAAACCGGAGCTTGTTTTCTGAAAAGCCGCGGACATCAGCCGTTCCGCCGAGAAAGAAAAGCTGATCCTCGGGCACACGCTCATTTCCGCCATAGGGGTCGATATATCCGAGCCTGCCGCGAAAGGCAAGCGTGAGCCGTTTGAGCGGGGAATAATAATAGCGGGCATCCAGCCGGTACTTGAGAAAATCGTCCAGTGCATTGTCCAGTCCCCTGGAGGCATCCACGGTTGCAGATGCGCGAATACCCCGGGTCGGCCGGACAAAAGAATCCGTGCTGTTGTAATCCAGACCCGGCGTGACCGCCACTATGGTCCGCGTCCGATATTCGTCTACTTCTTCGGCCGGCACCGGATCGTTGTCGGTGCGGAACTGGTCCCGGGATTCGTAGCGGAAATTGAGGCTGCTGTTCAGCCGGGATGTAAGCTGTCTCGAAAAGCCCTGGGATACGCCGTAGCTGCGGGTGCCGAAGTTCTGGTTGATTTCCTCGCGCTTTTCCGTGTACAGGTTGGTTGTTGCCGAAATTTGCGTGCCCAGAAATCTGGGCTCCCGGAAATCCAGGTCCGCGCGATAGCCGATCTGGCTCCATTCCAGGCTGAAGCGCAGCTCCTTGTTGAGTCCCAGCAGATTGCGGTTGCCCGCGGCGGTTTGGATGTAAAAAAGGCGGCGCGTGTCATAGCCTGAGGCAAGCTCCAGATAATATGGCCGGATTTCGCGCAGCTCTGCCAGCATGTCCACCCGGCCGGCTTTTTCCTCCAGGCCGAATGTTTCAAATCGGGCCGTGTCCACGGCCTCAATGCTTCGAATGCTGCGCTGGGTCTCCAGCATCCGGGCAAGAGAAAAGGGTTCTCCGGGCGTGGTCTTTACCGCCCGCTCCAGGATCCGGTCCCGGGTGTGAAAGTTGCCTGCGAAAAACACCTCCCCCGTCTCCACCTTCGGTCCGGGATCGACCCGGTATGTGATGCGGGCCGCGGTTTGATCCCCGGAAATCGAGACCCGGGGATCCACTGAAACGTGGGGGTAACCCTGTTCGGATATGGCCGCGGCCAGGGCGTTTTGATCGTTTTTCACCTGTTTTTGCACAAACGGATCACCGGCCTGCATTTCAAGCTTTGCAGTTGCCCGTTTTTTTGAAATCGGGAGTTCCCCCTTTATGGATATGTCGCGGACTTTTGTTTGTGCGCCTTCATGGATTCGCACTTGCACGGAAACCGGGATTACTTCCGGCTTGCCATCTGCCTGCTGCTTGTTTACGGTTTTTTCCGCAGATGCATTCCTGTATCCGGACTGCAGGTATAGCGCCTTTATGGCCCGCATGTCTTCTTCCAGAATCTCGGGTACAAATGCCCCTTTGTGAAAGACCCCGGGCGGCGCGGTGAGCATCTGCGCGCGGATGGTTTCCTCGTCAAAGGCGCGGTTGCCGGATATGGAGACCGAATCCACGAGGTATTGCGGTCCTTCCCGAATCTCGATGCGAACTTTTTTTACCGGCTTGTCCGTTTTTTCCGGCCCGGTTTCTCCGGCCCGGACCTGTGCATCCAGATACCCGGCCTCGCGGTATCTGCGTTTGATGTTCCGGATGCTTTTACGGAGCCCGAAATCGTTTTGATTGCCTTCGGTAAACAGCACCAGGTCCTTTTTCAGGGTAAAGTCCCAGAATGCCTCATTGCCCTTAAAGGAAACCCGGTAGCGCGGGCCCTCGGAGATGTTAAAGCGGATCCGGACCGCACCGGTGTCCGGGTCTTTTCCCACATCCGTTTCGATTTCGACCTCCGCGTACCCCTTGCCGCGGTAAAACTGCCGCAGCGTTTTCACATCCTGCTCGAGATTCCGCTCGACAAACCGGGAGGCGCCCCCGAAAAGCAGGGAAGACTGCCAGGTGTCAAGCCGCATTTTCAGGCGGGCACTGGAAAATTGCCGATTGCCCTGAAAACGGGCCGCCTCGACTCTGTAAAACGGCCCCCGGTCAATTTTCACATCCACGATGCAGTGACCGTCTTTCGAGTCCCTTTGCACGGAAACCGAAACCCGGGGGCGGATGTAGCCCTCTTCGGAAAACAGGGATTCAATGTTCTGCTTTTGCGCGGAAATTTTTTCCGGCATGCAGGCATCTCCGGCCTCGATGGACATGGCGTTGCGGATTTCCCTTTCCAGCAGGGGAAACCCCCCGTGGATCCGGATGCTTTTGATCCGGGCATAAGCTTTGAGGCGAAAAACAAGGTGAATGCGGTCTTTTGACCAGTCCGGGTCCGGGATGTCGATTTCGGCAAACAGCCCGGAGTCCCGGAGCGCAGCCACCGACCGTGAAAACCGCTCGTCTGAAAACCGCTCGCCCTGACGGAGGGAAATCAATCGGTGCGCGATTTGCGCGATTTTCTCTGCGTTTTCCGGGTCGCCAACAATCCGGATGTCGATGGTCTCGATTACCGGATTGCCGTTTTCGGCCCGGCAGGTGCCCGGGGCCGCGAATATGCCGGATGCCGCCGTTATCAGGAGCCATCCGATAAGGGCGTACACAAAGCCGCGGTCCCGTTCCTGATGTGCGAAGGTCGAACCCGGTCTCATCTGAACTCCAGCCGGTATCGCATTTCACCGCCGAACGCGCCTTCGCTTTCCTGGAAGGCGTTTGCAGACAACCCCTCGGTGAGCTTGTAGATCGCGGTGGTCTGCCGGACCATTTCCCCGCCCTTTTGCTCTGCTCCGTACTTGAGGGTCAGGCGCCGGGACAGCTTCTTCCCGACCGTAACCCGGACATCCTCGGTTTCCCCGCCCCCGGTTCCCGCTTTGCGGTATTCCAGTTCCACGATGTCCAGGCCCGTGCCCGCCTTGACCTGTTTTTCAAGCCGGCCGGCAAGCACGTTGGCCAGCATCTGCTCCGGCGAGGCCCCTGATGAATCACCCAGTTCCCGTGTGGTTTTGCCAACGGCCAGCAGGGACAGGATGTCGGCGTCCTTTTCCGGCGGGATAGAGGAAAGCTTGAAATCCAGGTTGTCCGGTGTTCCGGTCACCTCGAGCGTGATGATCCATTTTCGCACCGTTGCCACGGCCAGGATGTCCACCGTGGCCTCGATCCGGTAGGGATTGACAAAATCGATGACCCCCTTTTGCACGGTAAACTCGGTGTTGCGGTAGGAAATGGTGCCCTTGCTGATCTCAGCGCGGCCGGTGACCATGGGATCTGCTGCAGTTCCGCCGATTTCAAGCTGGGGGCGGATGTTTAAAAGCGCCAGGTTGTTGTCAACCATGAACGGCCGGCGGTGTCCCACGGAGATATCGAGTTCCAGGTTTTCGAAAAACGGCAGATCCGCGGCCGGCATTTGCGGGACAGGGGCTGTCTGCCGGCGGCGCTGCCCGAATTGAGACGCCCTGTCAAGCAGGCTCAGGTTGACATCCTTGAAATAATACCCTTCCAGTAAGACAACCTCGCCGGACAGGGCGGCTTTTTCCCGCGTCCCCGCCAGCTTCAGGTCTGCGCTGATTTGTGCCTCCATGGTATCCGGCACCTGCACCGGCAGGTTCTGTGCTTTGATTGCCATGTCCGCTGCGATCGGCTGGTAGTTTTCAAGCCGGATCTCCCCGTCCAGGGAAAACTCGCCGCTGTCGACGCGGCCCGAAACATCGGAGATCTCCAGGCGCTGGTCTTTGAGCCGGATTTTCCCGTTTACTGCGTGCAGCTGCTGCATGGTCCGGGGTATACCCAGCCCCAGGTCTTCAAGTGTGGCCTCCGCGGTAACATCCGGGTGCGGCAGTGCGCCGCCGACCCGCACGCTCAGCAGAACCCGCCCTTGGGGCGAGTCTATGCCCGGAACCAGTTTTTTCGCAATTCCGGCGGGAAAAATTCCGCTGGCGGTGACGTCAATCTCCCGGTCCAGGCTGCCCTTGCCCCGGATTTCCAGGAAACTCTGCTCCAGCAGGCTGATCCGGGTTTGCGGAACGTCGATTTTTCCGTTTTCCAGGGCTGCGGAAAAATTCCGGGCCGCGACAATCTCCATGTCTTCGTGCAGCACCAGCAGGCGGGTCAATTCCAGGTGTGCCTGCACGTTTTCCGGCTGCAATGCATTGCCCCCGGCCCGCAGCGTGCCGGTGATTTTCCCGCTGAGTTCCGGATACCCGGCAAACGCAAAAAATGGCGCCAGTTCGGTTTTAGACATCTGCGCTTTTACGGAAAAATCATTGCTGCCCAGGTCATAGGCCAGGTCTGCGGCAGCCGGTGCCAGGACTTGCGCCCGAATCTCCCGGCCCTGCAGCCGGGCCGTGATTTCCGCATCCGGCAGGGCCTTCCCGCCGGATTTGATCTGCGCAACCC